>JBITAC010000104.1:0-8283 GCA_044439905.1 Phycisphaerales bacterium JB063
CGCGAGCAGGGTGTACTGCGCGTTGGCGTTGTCGCCCGAGGTCATGTCGTAGGTGAGCTGGCGTTCGATGCGCTGCGAGTTGATGCTCGGGGTCAGCAGCATCGTCGCCGCGATCGCCCCGGCCAGGACAACAAACGCAACAAGTTGGATCAGGCGGTCGGTCATGGTGGTGGCTAGTGGCTAGTGGCTAGTGGCGAAGCATTGGGTATGGGTGTTACTAAGGACTATACGCGGCGCGGCCGGTGGCGGGTCTTCGGGTTTCGTTTACTAGGCGGTCGGTGTTCTGTGCTTTCTGACCCTAGCCCCTAGCCCTTAGACCTTAGCCCCTCGTCCCTATCCCCTACCCGCCTCAGACCGTGACGCGGGCGAGTTCGCGTTTGTGGAAGAAGAACAGGCCGATGACGCTGACGACGCCGGTCCAGAGCAGGCCGATGCGGAGCAGCGCGCTCAGGAGCATGCTGGTGGGGACGATCTTGCCGTCGGCGAGCTCGGGGCCGGGGTTGAACTCGCCAAAGGACGGGATCAGGAGCATGACGATCTTGGCGAAGAGGCCGATGAGCAGCTTGAAGGCGGCGCCGATCGCGCCGTTGCTGAGCGCCCCGAAGAAGTTGCCGACGGCGCCGCTGACCACGCCCCAGGTCGTGTCGGCGTTCTGCACGGACGAGAAGCTCGTGACCGCTTCGGAGAGGAACCCGCTGAAGGCGGCGATGACGTAGACGAGCATGCCCGCGAGGCACGCGACGGGGAAGCTGAACAGCGAGCCCACCAGTAGCCCAAACATCGCGAGGAACCCGAGGCGGACCCAGAGCACCGCCATCGACCGGGCGATGTTGCCTTCAAAACTCCCCACGCGGTAGAAGATTTCGGGCACCGCGTCTTTGCGGTTGAGCTGGATCGGGGTCTGGTCAATCATCGCCTGACCCAGCGGGCGCTGCGCGGGCACGGCGATGGTGACCTCCAACACACCCTCTTCGTCGATCAGCCACGCGGGCAGCGCCATCTCCGAGGGCGCGTCGACCGCGACCTTGATCACGCCGTCGGGCAGCACATCGCCCTGCTGGCGGATTTGCCCGCCCCGCCCGCGATCGCGTACGGGCCAGTTTCGGCCGTTGACGTTGAGCAGCATCACGACCATCGCGTCGGCGGGCTCGGGCGTGGTGTATGGGTTGATGGAGAACTGGACCTTCTCGCTGTTGATGGTGGCCATGATCTCGTCGAACTGCTCGGCGGTCATGATCTGGGCGATGTCGACGTCGGGCCGGACCGCGCCGGGCACCATGTTCTGGGTCTGCACAAAGCCCCGGGCCTGCTCGGCGGTCATGCCCAGGTCCATGAGCATCTGCTCGGCTTCGAGGCCTGCCTTGCGTGCGTTCTCCTGCGCGGCTTCGAGGCCCGTGAAGCGGTACGTGCGGTACTCGCTGGGGTTGATGGTGAACCAGGTCGCGAGGGCTTCGCTGAAGACCTCCTGGTACACACGCTCGGGCAGCGCGGACGCGGGGCTGCCCGGCTCGCCGAAGCGCTCGGGCTCCATGGTCTGCTTGCCCCGGAGCGTACGCTCGACCATCTCGTCGACGGTGCCCTCGATCGGGACGGGGACCTGCGCGATGCGTGCGGTGAGGACTTCCTTCTGCACCTGTTCGCGGTCTTCGGGGTTCATGGCCTGCCCGTCGGCGAGGACGCGGGTGAACCCGGCGATGGCGACGCCCGACACGGCCAGCAGCACGGCATTGAGCATCATGATGCCCAGCCACTTGCCCAGCAGGTACTGGGGCCGACCCAGCGGCTTGGTCAGCGTCATGTGGACGAGCTTCTGCTTGATGTCCCGGCTGGTGGTGTAGGACGCGAGGATGACGGTCATCACGCTGAGCAGGAACGAGACGAGGATGAGGGCGTAGGTGAGGAAGCGCTGGACGATGTAGGTCAGCCGGTCGTCGCCCGCGGCGGCGGCGGCGAGGGCGGGCAGGCCGACCAGGAGCATGGTGATAAAGATGAGCGCGATGCGGAGGCGGATGGCCTCTTCGATCATGGCGCGTGCGACGCCGAGGATCGGCCCGCCGGGGATGAGCGCGAGGCGGAGCAGGTTGATGCCGAGCATAAACCCGGCGACGGTGCCGGCGGTGTAGAGCACGCGCTGCGCGCCCGAGGGTGCGCCGACGGCGCGCAGGCTGACGTAGAGCAGGCCGAAGACAAACGCGGCGATGACGAAGCTGTTGACCCGCCGGACCCACGTGACTTCGCGCCAGACGTAGAGCCCGCGGAGGGCCCAGCCGCCGATGGCGAGGACGGCGAGGATGGAGACGATGTTGGCGCCGATCGTGTAGCCCTGAGACCAGAGCAGCGCGTAGAGCCCGCCGGTGACGGCCGCGATGCCGAGCAGGACGCCGAGCCAGATTTTCCACGTGCGTGTGAGCATGGGTTGTCCTGGCTTAGCCGTTGAGGAGGTCGTCGATGACGCTGCCGGCGTCGTTGTCGTTGTCGTCTTTGCGTGGGGGTGCGTCGGCCGGGGGTTTGGGCGGCGGGGCCGGCTCCTTGGCGGGCTTGGCGGAGTTGCGCACGGGCGTCGCGGTCGGCTGGGGCGTCGCGGGGGCGGCGGGCTTGTCGTCGCCGGTGAGGTCGGCGATGAGGTCCTCGTGCTCCTGGGCCGGGGCCTCGGGGGTCGGCTGAGCCACGGGCTCGGGCTCGGGCGTCTTCACCGGCGCGGGCGCGGCCTCGGAGACCAGCGCGTCGATCACCTGCTCACGTGTCGCGGGCTGTTCGGGCTCGTCGGCGGCGCCTTCACGCAGGAACTCGGCGACCTCCCGGCCCGAGCGTGCGCCGGCGCTCTCGATCCCCGCGTTCTGCGCCTCGTGCACCATCTCCAGGAACACCTGCTCGAGCGTGCGACGCGGGTGGTTCAGCGAGACGTCGGTCACCCCCAGCGCCTCGAGCGCCGCGACCATCTGCTCGTCCGAAACGTTGCTGAGCGCGGGCGCGGTGATCGTGGTTTTCTGCTCATCGGTCAGCAGCGTGTCCATCGTCCCCGACCGCCGGACCTTCCCGCCGTACATCATGGCGACCCGGTCACACACGTCCTGCACATCGGCGAGGAGGTGGGAGCACAGCAGCACGGTCTTGCCTCGGTCGGCCAGGCGTGTGATGACGTTCTTGACGTCGTTGGTCGCGATGGGGTCCATGCCCGAGGTGGGCTCGTCGAGGATGAGCAGCTCGGGGTCGTTGATGAGCGCCTGGGCGAGGCCGACCTTGCGCATCATGCCTTTGGAGAACTCGCCGACGGGCCGACGCGCGGCGTGGTCGAGGCCGACCATCTCGAGGAGCATGTCGATGCGTTTGCGTCGGGTGGCGCGGTCCTGGTGGAAGAGCTTGCCGTAGTAGTCGAGCGTTTCGATGGGGGTGAGGAACTTGTAGAGGTAGGTCTCTTCGGGCAGGTAGCCGATGCGTTTTTTGGTCGCGACGTCGCGTGGGATTTTGTTGAAGACGGCGATCCGGCCCGAGGTCGGGTGCAGGAGGCCGAGGATCATCTTGATGGTGGTGGACTTGCCCGAGCCGTTGGGCCCGAGGAGGCCGAAGACCTCGCCGCGTCGGATTTCGAGGTTGATGCCGTCGACCGCGCGGACCTTGTCGCGTAGCCAGAAGTCTTTGAAGACTTTGGTGAGCGACATGCACTTGACGACGATATGGTCGGTGTTGGCCGAGGGCGTCGCGTCTTTGGCGGGCTGGGGGGTGGGTTCGGGCTGTGTCGGGGCTTGGGTCATCGTGTGTGATTCTATACGACACGGCAGGCGGGCGCGGTTCAGCGGCGCGTTTTCGTGGGCCTTCTTGGGCCGACTGCGGGGCGGGGGCGGTGATGGTCGGCTGGGGTGTTTACAATCCCACCATGCCCACCCTTGCCGAGCTTAGCGACCGGTTTGCGATCGACGGTGCGCTCGCGTTCGAACGCGGGGAGGGCGGGCTGACGCGGATGCGGGTCGCGACCCCGGCGTGTGTGGGCGAGGCGTACCTGCACGGCGCACACGTCACGCGCTGGCGGCCCGCCGGTCATGACGAGGTGCTCTGGTTATCGGCTCGGGCCAACTTCCTCCCCGACACCGCCATCCGCGGCGGCGTCCCCATCTGCTTCCCCTGGTTCGCCGGGCACAAACCCAAAGACCAGCCCAACGCCCCGTCGCACGGCCTGGCACGCACGCACCTGTGGGACCTGGACCAGGCACGCCTGCTTGACGATGTCGTCGAGCTCACCTTCACCGCACGCATCGCGCCGTGCTGGTCCCTGCGATACACCGTCGGCTTTGGGCAGACGCTCGGCCTCCGCCTCGAAGCAACCAACACCGGCGAGGCCGACGCCGAGTTCGAGCTCGCGCTGCACAGCTACTTCAACATCAGCCAGATCACGCGGGCCCGGGTCACCGGCCTGGCCGGGGAAACCTACGAGAACACCGTCGGCGGCGCGGGCACCACCCACACCCAGCCCGACGCCCCGCTTACCTTCGCGGCCGAGACCGACTTTATCTTCGCCACCGACCGCGCCTGCACCATCCACGACCCCGGGCTCGCTCGCACGATCCACATCAACAAGGCCGGCAGCGCCTCGAGCGTGGTCTGGAACCCGTGGGACGCCAAGGCCCGTGCGATGAACGACTTCGGCGACGACGAGTGGCCCGGCATGCTCTGCGTCGAGCCCGCGAACATCGCGCCCCATGCCGTGCAACTTGCCCCGGGCGCCACACACACCACCGCCGCGACCCTCGCGGTCACGGCGATCGGTTAGTGCTTTTGCGTTCCGTGGTGCTGCCCCAAGCGGGGAGTCGGCCCGTCAATCCGCGGGCCGGCGACACGGGGCGTGACATCAATCCAAGACCGGCCCGCCGGGCAAGGCGGGCCCGCGCGACGCGAGACTAGTCTTCTTCGTCGGCGAAGTAGTCGTCGTCATCGTCCTCATCGTCGTCGTAGTAATCGTCGTCGTCCTCGTCCTCGTCTTCTTCATCCTCGTCTTCGTCGTCGTCATCCTCGTCGTCGTCGTCGGTGTAGTAGTCGTCCTCGTCGTCGTCATCGTCGGCGAGGTAGTCGTCGTCATCGTCGAGGTCATCGTCGTCGTCGAGGTAGTCGTCGTCGGGGTCTTCGATCGCGAGCGGCCCATGCGAAAACGGGTCGGCCAGGAAGGCGGGCGGATCGAGAAGCGCGAGCGTGGTGTCGTCGTTAGCGCTGATGAGAGACATGGCTTACCTCGGGGTGCAGTCGGAGCGGGGCAATGCGGCGTCTTGGCCTGCTTGGAAACGGTGGATACACTATCGACCCAAGCGGTGTTGTCAACGCATTATTGTTGCCCGCTGACGGCCAGCCCGTCAACCCCCTTTTGGCCCGACCGGAGCGCTACGTTGTCCGACCCCGCGCCCCAACGGCCGCCGCTGTGGAACCTGCCCGCCGCGATCGCCGCATGGCTGCTCCCCGGCCTCGGACACCTGCTCATCGGCGAAGTCAAACGCGGGCTCATCCTCGCCACCGCCATCGGAACGCTCTGGCTCGGCGGGCTCCTGGTCGGCGGCATCGGCGTCATCCAATACAAGACCCACAGCGACCAGATACGACCCTGGTTCCTCGGCCAAATGCTCATCGCGCCCTCCCTCATCGTCGAGTACACCCACGACCGCTACCGCGCCCACTACCCCGGACTCGAGCCCGAACCCGACCCCCAGGGCGACACACTCTACGAACCAAGCTACGGCCGACCCTACGAGATCGGCACGCTCTACACCGCACTCGCCGGACTCCTCAACCTCCTGGCCATCATCGACGTCGCCTACCGCGAGCCCAAACGCTCCGCTGTCGGCCTCGAAGCCCAGAACGCCGGCCAACGCGAAACGGAGAACGCGTGATGTCCGAGCTGCGAGGTGCGAGGTGCGAGAGGTGGGCGCGTTTGGGGACATCCGCAAGCCGATCGCGACGGCTCAGTGTGAAGCTCATCGCCGCGGCGTGTTTGTCCTTCTTGGCAACTTCCAGCGCCAACGCTGGCCTCGCATGCGCTTCCCTCGCACATCGCACATCGAACCTCGCACATCCCCCCCCGGCCTACCGCCCGTTCCTCGAGCCCGCCCCGATCGATCGCTACTGGCTCTGGCTGCTGCCCCCGCTCGTGTTGGCCGTGTCCATCGTCTACCGCACGATCAAGAGCCACGACCTCTCCGAGGTCCCGCGACGCGCGGCGTACCTCTCGTTCCAGGTCGCGGTGTTTATGGTTGCCGCCGCCGTCTTGCTGTGGATCACCCTCCGCCTGTTCTAAAATCTGAACGCACGCCGAGGCCACCCACCCAAGCCCACGGCTTGCCGTCCGCAACACGCCGTGGGGTCCCCCGACCCCAACCCCACCGCCCCCGCTCCCGCATCACATCACCTCCCACCCCAGCAGTTACACTGCCTGCAGCATGAAACCCCTCCTCGCCCAACTCGTCGACGGCCAACCGCTCACCGAACCCCAGGCCATCGACGCCTTCGACCAGATCATGTCCGGCAAGGCGCTGCCTACGCAGACCGCCGCACTGCTCGCGCTCATCGCGCAGCGCGGCGCAACCGTCGACGAGCTTGTCGGCGCCGCGACCGTCATGCGACGCAAGGCCGCGAAGGTCAACGTCCCCAAAGGCCTCACCGCGATCGACACCTGCGGCACGGGCGGCGACCACGCGGGCACCTTCAACATCTCGACCGCCGCCGCCATCGTCGCCGCCGGCGCGGGTCGGCCGATGAACATCTGCGTCGCGAAGCACGGCAACAAGTCCGTCACCAGTAAGTCCGGTTCGTCGCAAGTGCTCAGCGCGCTGGGCGTCCACCTCACCGCCGACGGCGACACGCTCACCCGCTGCCTCCGCGAAGCCGGCATCTGCTTCTGCTTCGCGCCCCAGCACCACCCGGCCATGAAACACGCGGGCCCCGTCCGTGCCGACCTCGGCTTCCGCACGCTGTTCAACCTCGTGGGCCCGCTCACCAACCCGGCCGGGGCACAGCGCCAGGTCATGGGCGTCTTCCGACCGCAGCTCACCGAGCCGATCGCCAAAGTGCTCCACCGCCTGGGCGCGATCCACGCGATGGTCGTGCACGGCAGCATCCCCGACGCCGACGGCACCCACGCCGACGCGCTCGACGAACTCTCGACCTGCGGCGCGTCGCGCATCACAACGCTGCTGGGCGGCAACATCATCACCAGCGAGCTCGACCCGACCGACCTCGACCTCTCGCTGGGCCACCCTTCCGCGCTGCGGGCCGAGGGCCCCGAGCAGAGCGCGAAGATCATCCGCGATGTCCTCGCCGGGGCCGGCAGCGCGGCGCGGGAGATCGTCGCGCTCAACGCCGCGGCCGCGCTGGTGGTTGCGGGTGTCGCCGACGACCTGCCCGACGGCCTGCAGCTCGCCTTCACCGCGCTCGACGACGGCAGCGCCAAGGCCGCGCTCGACACACTCATCCAGATCACCAACGAATCACGCGAACCATAAAAAGGGGTCGGGAGTCTTTTTCTCTCCCGCCTATGGGAGCGCGATCCGTATTGAAGAAAAAGACTCCCGACCCCTTTTTACGCCGCCCCACCGGAGACCCGCCCCATGCCCTACGTCGATGAAGGCGAGCCCAAGCCACGCGGGAACACACCCCCGATCGTGCCGGTGCTATGCGCGATCGCAGCAGCGGGACTCGGGGCTGCGCTGTGGATGGTCTGCCTTCGGGTTTTCAATATGTCTTACCCCGCCGGCTTCCTGACTGGCCTGGCGATTGGTTTGGCTCTTAAGCTCACACTCAAACAACCCGCACCGCCGCTGCGCATCGTGGCGATCGTCCTGACGGTTGCTGCCTGCCTCGCGGGGTTTGTCTGGTGTGATCAATACATCTCGGTGAACTGGATACCGCCGTCCCCGAGGCCCATCAGCCAGTCGGTGTCGTTCTTTTTTTCTGATATCACAGCGCTCCTCTTTACGGGTCTTGGCGCTTACATCGCGTTCGTGTTGGCAGTCCCCAAATTGTCATTAGCGCAAAGCGGTGACTCACGACCGCAGGCGCACTAAAGCAAGCAATCGTCTTGATCCCCCCTTTGGCCTGGTCGCTTAAGCGACCAGGCACTCAACCCCGCGTCCTGCAATCGCCTACGGCGTATCCGCCACCAACACGCGCGGCAGATGCTCGTGGTCCACCAGCACCGTCGCGTGGCGCAGGCCCGCCTCCTGGGCTAAGGCGATCACCGCGTCCTTCTGCACCGAGGCGATCTCCACCACCAGCTGGCCCGGGTCGTTGAGGTGTTCGAGCGCGCCC
>JBITAC010000105.1:0-34353 GCA_044439905.1 Phycisphaerales bacterium JB063
CACCTCCCAGCCACGCTCCGCCAGCCGACGCGCGTAATGGTTCGCCCCCACACGCAGCGGCGTCCCCCAATACGCATTGGCCGCCCAGAGGCAACGCCCGCTCACGCCTCCTCCTCCATACAGACGATCGAACACACGCACTCAGCCGAGCCATACAAACGATAGCTGATGCACGAGCCCTCCACCATAGGTTCGCCATACGAGTCGCTGTAGACATCACGCCCCACCTCGATCGGCGCATCATGCAGCACCTTCAGCCGTACCCCGATCCCCCCCTTGCGCAGCATGACCACACCATCCTCGCGTGTCACCGAAACGCCCGGCGCTAAATGCAGCAACGCGTACCGGCCCGCCAACACGCCCGGCTCATCCGCGATCTCCAGCTCCCCAGGCCAGCATCGAAACTCCCGCCGAACCGGCTTGCCCAACAAGACATGCCGACCGACCAAACCCGTACTCGAGTGCCCAAGCACCTCCGACTGCGCGCGGTCGGGCATCCGGAACAAGCCGTCTCGGCGGAGCTCCGCATACCGGCGGATCGAGTCGTCCGACGCGATCGTGTTGTGCCGGACATAGTGCCGCATCTTGTCCCGCAGCGCCGGGTCCGGCGTGTAGCAGCCCGTGCCGGGGTCGACGATGATCGGCTCGCCATCGACGTACAGCACGAACGAGAGCTGGTCGTCGTGCGCGTGCCCCCCGTTGCCGTTCTGCCCGACCTCGCCGCATCGGACGATCGTGGTCAGTCGGCCGTGCCGGTAGATGTACAGCCCCATGCCGGGGTACGCGACGTGGCCATGCTCCCCAGCCAGGTCGGGGCGACCAAACGCGATGCCGCCGAGCAGTTGATGGACGACATGCGACTCGGGCGTAGCCGGTGATTGAGAACCGTCACGAAAGAAGCCATCGACCGCGTCGAGCAGGTGCCGATGGTTGCGTGTGTCTTCGCGCAGCACGCCACCCGTGTGTTGTTTGACCGCGGGCAACAGCTTGAAAAAACGACCGCTGTCGTTGTCGCCGATCTGCGGGTCTCGGCCGTATCGGTCAAGGATATCGCCCGTCAGGCGTGCCATCCGCGCCAACCGGTCGATCGCTGCCGGGGGGATCGCGGTTTCAATCCCGCCCACGCTTCGCACCGTCAGCATCGGCGACGGCTCGCCCGGGCGGTAGCGTTGCCAGCGATCCGCCTCGAATACATCGCGCCGCGCAGGTGAAACACCCTGCAACACCGCCAGCGCATACACGACCATCTCCGCCGACAGCCGGTGGTAGCTCGTCGACGCCTCGAAGTTTGAGCCATCATCATGGAACTGACGCAATGTCTCCGCCACCAGCTCACGCGACGCGAAGTGCAGGTAGGCATCCGTCGTTGCATCGCCCGGCAGGTACGCCGAGGCGATGAGCAGCCCCGCGATGTCCGCGAGGTAATGATTGCCCCGCACCGTCTCGTCCCACTCCAGGTTCGCCGCGAGGTGGTCGGCGTGTTCGCGCACGCTGCGCGAAAACACCTGTACAAACGCGTCATCGAACTCAGCCCCCAGCGCACACAGCAGGTCGTAGCTCAACACCCACCCCGCGACGCGGATGGCGACATCCATCGCGCAGTGCCAGTGGATGCCGAACCGCGGCGGGTTGTGCGCGATGAAGTCCAGCACCTGGGCCCGGAACTCGTCGCGGTAGCGGTCGGCCGGCTCGGGCATGCCGTGCCCCGTGCCCGCCAGCGCGTACCCCCACGCCAGCGTCGGCAGGTACTGCATCCGCGCGAGCTCCCACGGCATCTTGACGTCGATCCCCTTGCCCACAACCTGCGGCTGGTCCCGGTACCACACCCGCGCCTCCCACCGATGTTGCGCGGCCGACTTGAAGTCCACCTGCCAATCGATCCGCGTGTAGCCGTTGGGCAGCAGCGATGCGATGCGCTCCGCCTCAGCGCGGTTTGCGTCGGTGACTTCGAGCCCGTGCGTGTTCACCACGTGTGTCCAGCCCGAGCCCAGCAGGTCGAACTCGTGCGCGAGCGCACGGCCCGCCAGCCCCGCCACCTGTTCACGGTACGGCAGCAGCAACGCCACATCGACCGTCTCGATCAATCTTGCAAGCGGCGTGTGCCGGCCATTTTCCAGTTCATCTGCCGAGCGATACGTCGATTGCGTCGCGTCGCGACGTCGCTGATGCGCCGCGGCACGACGGACGCTCAGCTTCCGCCGGACCTTCGCCAGCAGCTCGCTCGGCGGCATCGACGCCGCACGCCTGAGTTGTCGTATCGCATCGCTCATCGTTCAGCCGTCCAGTCGCGACGCGAGTCTATCCACGATGCGCTGCGTGTGCCGATGCCACGTGTGCTCACGCTCCGCCTGCGCCCGGCCCGCCTGCGCCAGCCGCGCCCGCAGCGGCGCGTCATCGATCAACTCGCCCAGCGCCGACGACAACGCCCCCACATCGCCCGGCTCAACCAGCAGCGCCGTCTCGCGATCCGACAACACCTCGCCGATCTGACCCAGACGAGACGCCACCACCGCCCGGCCCATCGCCAGGTACTCAAACAACTTCGTCGGCGAACCGAAAAACGCAGACCCGTCCGGGTTGGGCACGTGCGGCGAAACCAACACATCACACGCCGACAGATACCCCGGCCCATCGGGCTGTGCCACACGCCCCGTCAGATGCACCACACCCGACAGCCCCAGCGACGCAACACGCTCCTCCACCAACGCGAACTCGGGCCCATCGCCAATCATCACACACGCCAGCGATTCGCGCAGACCCGGCCGATCCGCCAACAACCGCGCGACCGCCTCCACCAGCACCGGCGCGCCGTGCCAGCGGTCGAACGTGCCGATGAAGCCCAGCACGGTCTTGCCCGACAGCCCGAGCCGGTCGCGCACCACACCGCCATCCACCCCCGGGTGATAACGCTCCGTATCGACCCCGTTGGGGTTCACCAGCACACGCTCGGCAGGCGCACCGAGTTCGACCGCCTGCTCGCGCATCGCCTCGCTGACCACCACGACCAAATCCGCATACCGCAGGTTCATCGATTCGATCCGCTGCGCGATCTTCTCATGCCGCAACGCCCCGCCCGACCAGTGCCGCGCGATCCACGTCTCCGACCCGTTGAACTCGATCACCAAAGGCAGGCCCTGCTCAGCCGAGAGACGCAGCCCCGTGTAGTTGTTCAAGCTGTAACGCTGATACACCATCCCCGCCGGCGATTCACGCACCGCGCGGTCCACACCCCCCGCGTAGGCCCGGTTCGCCGACAGCGCGATCCGCTCGACGTGCTCCCAATGCCGTGTCCCCGCGTGGAGCAGCCGCCGCGGGATCGTCTCGCGCACCGTCGGCAGGTCGTCGGTCGTCAGCCAGGTCACCGGCTGCCCCTCCGCGCCGTGCGACGTGCCCGCGAACGCGCCCAGCGCATTGAGCACCCCCGCGACATGGCCGACGCTGCCCCCGGCCGTCAGCCCATAGGTCAAATCGGTGCGCAGGTAGATCGCCCGGCGGGATCGATTAAAAGCCGGCGGTTTTCGTAGCGCAAACAACGACTCGAGCCGGTCGAGTTGGCGTTGCGTTTTCCGTAGCAGCAGCGGGGCGGTCAGGCGGTCGAGCAATGCCCGAAGGCCGGTCCCAAGGCAATGCCACAGCGTAACCCGTCGGGCTTGCCCGCGGTCGTCGATGAGCCGGCAGCGCCCGCGCGTCACCGCACGCAGCACCATCGCCGTCGCCCACGGCCGATGGAGCTGATCCAAAAACCGCACACGCATCTCCACCCCGCGGTACCGCCGAAGCTGCGAACGCATCCCGCGCTCCGCCACGCGACGCTGAAACGCCTGCCACGTCAACACCTCGGCACCCGCCCGCTCGGCCACCGGCGCACGCGACCCACGCACCAGCACAAGTTCGGGCAGCGCTGTCCGATCGTGATCAGCCATCATGCTCGACCTTCACCGCATGGGCCGTGATGTACCAGCCAAACCGATGCTCACACCACCGCGCCAGCCAACGCGGCGCGAAGCGGTAGACGTGCCGAAGCACCCGGTACCCCGGCAGGTCTCGGCCGGGCAGCTTGCGCACCCACAGCCCGCGCAGCTCAAACCCCGACGCGTGCAGGATGCGTTTCAATTCGCCACGCGAGTACACATCCACCAGGACATCCACCCCCGCGCCGGTCTGCTCGATGCGCGACCGCTGCTGCGCCAGCGTCCGCCGAAGAAACCCGCCCTTGAGCAGCCACTCAGACAGCACGATCGAAAGCCAGTAGTGCGCCGAGTGCCTGTGGTACAGCACCACCCAGAACGACCCGCCAGGCTCGAGCACACGCTGCGCCTCGCGGAACGCGGCGGGCATGTCGGGCGTGTGGTGCAGCACGCCGTTCGAAAACACCACCTCAAACGACGCGTCCGCGAACGGCAGACGCTCGCCATCGCTCCGCATCAACGGCGGGTGGTGGCCAAAATGCGCCAGGTGCCGCCGCGCCCGGCCGGGGTTCTTGGGCGCGTAATCAATCCCCCAGTACACCGCGCCGTGCTCGCACAGGTGAAACGCATCAAAGCCCGCGCCGCAGCCGATCTCCAACACCTGCTTGTCCGTGAAGTCACCCCACGGGATCAGCGTCTTGATGAACGGGATTTCTTCGTCAAGCCGGGCGCGGTAGGCCCGCTCGAAAAACCTGCGCGTGCCAACCTCGTCGTCGGGCGCGTGCGACCAGCCCGCCGGGTTCGCGTCCCACGTCTGCTCCGTCGCCGTCTTGCGGGCTATCCGCTGGGTCATCGCGTGCCCACCTGTTGCGCCGCGTCGGCGGGCATCTCGCCCGGCGTCGCGGTGAAGTACCACGTCGAGACCGCGAAGCTCGGCAGCACCTCCGCCACCGCGTTGTTGACCTTCATCACACCCTGCCCCCGCAGGAAAAAGGCCGACGCCGACGCCCCCATGAAACACCCCTTGCGAAAATCATCCAGCACAAACCCGCCCCGCGCGAGGGTCCGTGTAATCGCCGCACGCGTGTAAAACTGCACATGCCCGCACTCCGCGTTGTACGGCAGCGCGTCGCGCTTAGGCGCGCCGCTCACCTTGTGCTTGCATCGCCGCAGCCCGCCATGCACCTTCGACAGCGCCCAACCCAGCCCGGTGTACTTCCCGATCCGCTTCTCCATCTCGAACGGGCCATAGCCGTTGGGCACCGACCCGATCAGCCAGCCGTGGTCGGCGATCAGCGGGCGGTGACCCCGCAGCACATCGACCGGGTCGTCCAGGTGCTCGAGCACATCCGAATACACCAGCGCGTCGTAAGGGCCGTCGTTGGGGGTGTGCCCGAGGAAGCGTCCGCGGACCTTCGCCTTGCGTTTGCCAAAGCGTTTCGCGGCGTGCTCCAGCGACGGGCGGTGGAAGTCGACACCGGTGTAGTCGAAGCCCTTGCGGATCATGTACTGCGACACCGCCTCGCCGTTCCCGCAGCCGAAGTCCAGCACGCGCACGCGTCGGCCAAGCCGGTCCTGCAACGCGTCGAGCCGACCCAGCAGGTACCGCAGCTTCTTCGTGTGGCCGTAGATGTTTTCGGGGGGGAGCATGGTCGCCTGCATCGTTCCTTCAGGTCTTCGCCGCACGCCCCAGTGTATCCCGAAAACGCCGACGCACGACCGCCGCGTCGTGGTGCTCCGCCGCGAGCGTCGCCGCCTCCACCGCAAGCTGCTCGCGCAGCGCCCCATCGCCAAGCAATCGAGCGATCGCATCGTCCAAAGGGCCGGGCGCCTCGGGGCCCGGCGGCGTGTGTTGATCCACCACCAGCCCCCAGCCATCGTCCAGCGCCGCGCGGACCTGCGCCACACCACGCGGGCCATACACCAGCGTCGGCGTCCCGCTCGCGAGGTAGGCCGGCACCTTTGTCGGCATCGACAAACCGATAAACCGCGCCGAGGCTTCATCAAAATTCACCGGCAACAGCAGCACATCCGCCGACGTAATCGCCTCAAAAAACGCCCGGTCCTCATCGAGCGCATCATGGAACGTACAGCCCGCGTGCGCCTCGACCTGCGACGCATAGCGACCGAATAACGAACGCGACGCGTGCACGTGCAGCTCGACCCGCGTGCCCGACGCGTTGAGCCGAGCCACCGCCGCGCAGCAGTCCAGCAGCGAACGGTCCTGCGCAACCGGGTAGATCGATCCCGCGTACAACAACCGCGGCGGGTCCTGACGCAGCACCTCCGCCCGCCGGTGCCGCTGGGCGATCGACGCGAAATCCACCGCGTTATGGAACGCCGCGAACGGCCGGGCGTACCGCTGGGCATACGCCTCCGCCATCGCGTCGCAGATCGCCAACCGGTCCGCCGCCCGATCGACCAGCCGGGCAAACCCCGCGCGGTAGCGCGCATTGAAACCCGAGCCGTACAGCCCCGTCCGCGCCGGCTCCGTCACACCCTCGTCCATGCAGTGCACCACCACCGGCAAGTCAAACGCATCCGCAAGCCGCTCAACCAGATCGATCATCACCGTGTCGCCCAGGATCGTGTACAGCACCTCGGGCCTGAACGCCTCCACCCAATCACGCAGCCGCGCGGACAAGACGCCATACTCCGGCGGACCCGCGCTGCCCAGCACACGCCTCGCCAACGACTGCGCAACAGAAGAAGGACGTGGCTCGCCAGGCGCCTCGGGCTTTTGCTTGGGCAACACCTCCCCGCCGACTTCACGCACCGGCGCAACAAGCGACCAGGGCCAGCCCCGACGACGCTCCGCCGAACCCAGCATGAAGTACCGCTCGCACACCTCAAACGACATCGCCACCGTGTCCGACGTCACACACGCCAGCCGATCCTTAGGCCAACCCCGGAACAGATTGCTAAACGTCACGCCACCGCCCGTCACACCGTTGAACGCGCAAGGCGACACAAACAACACGCGCGGCCACTGCTCGGGATCGATTTGCACACCCGCCGAATCCTGCAACGCATCACCCATCACGCGCCCCCTTTCAAGCCGTGACTGAGCGCCGCGAACTCTCGGATACGCCGCTCATACAGGCCCAATAGCAAAGCCCCCACCACCGGATACGCATACGCTGCTTCACACAATTCCCGACCCCGCTGCGCCATCGCAGCCCGGCAGACCTCGTCCACCAACAACGCATGCACCGCCGCACCCAACGCCTCAACATCACCCAACGCGACCAGCACCCCTGTCTCGCCGTCGCGCACCGCGTCCGCCACACCCGACGTGTCGTACGCCACGCCCGGCGTCCCGCACGCCGACGCCTCACTGAACACCTGGCCAAACGTCTCGACCTTCGACGCCCCCACAAACACATCCGCCGCGCTGTACGCCAACGCCAGCCGCGCATCGTCATCAATCTGACCCAAAGCAACAACGCGCAACTTGCCCGCACCGACAGACGTTTCAAGAACCTCCGCCGATGCACCAACCGCGAGCAGCGTCAGCCCCTCGGGCAGTCGCTCTGCCGCCGCACGCGCAGCTTGCAATACATCCGCGCCGCCCTTGCGTTCATGCGACAACGACACCGCCGAGAACATCGCCACCGGCCGATCATCCTGGATACCCAGTAGCCGACGCGCTTCAGCTTTCTCCGTCGGCGCAAACACATCCACATCGAGCGCATAAGGGATGCGCACAGTCTCACGATCCCGCGTCAGCGGCGCATCGCCCAGCCACCGCCCGGTAAACGCCGACTGCGCCAACATCGTCGGCCGAGCGTTCGAAACGATCTCGCGCTTACGCTGCCACAACCAACGCGACGTCTCACGCATCAGCGGATACCAATCATCCTGCCGCGGGTCGATGCACACCGACTCCCCCGTCCAGCATCGGCAGCCCGTCATCTGCGGGAAGTAGCAGTGCGCCGTCGTCGGCCAAAGGTCGTGCACCGACCACACCAGCGGCGCGACGCGTGCAAGCCGCGGAAGGCATTTGATCGGGAAGAAGCCGCCGTGCAGGTTGTGCAGATGGATCACGTCCGCACGCCGAACCCAGGGGTGTTGCACAAACGATCGGCCCCAGGGCAGCAGGTGGTACTCCCGCCCGGTCCACCACTCGGCCTTGTGCGCGAGCTTACGCAGCGCCTTCGCCGGCAACGTCCGCATCGCGGGGACCCGATCGACCCGGTGATCCTCAACGCTCTGGTGGCCACACAAGATGCGCGAATCCACTCCCGCGCCCAGCAACGCCTCGTGCATCCGCCACTGCGCCCGCGCGGCGCCCCCGACGCGGTCGGCCGTGCCAATATGCACCACACGCAGCGGGCGATCGCGAGCCGTCATGCCTCAAGCCCGCCCAGCAGGTCGGGGCCTTCCCCCATCGCCGCCCACCGCCCAAAACGCTGCATGTCCGCGCCCGCAACAAACGCCTCAACGTCCGGCGCATTGACTTCAAGCTGCGGGTGCAGGTGCGTCGGCACCTCGCCGTGCGGATAGCTGAGGGTGAACGACGTAAAGGGCAGCGGCCGAAGCCCGAAGACCCCCTGAGCATGACGCCGAGCGAGCGCAACCTGATGCTCCGTCATCGCCGGCACATCCTGAATCGCCGCGAGGCGTTCGAGGTACTGCTCCTTCGTCTCACTATCGACCGTAAACCCGAGCCCGGCATACCGCCCCGTCCCGGCCGTCAACACCGTCGTACCAAACATCGGCATCTCCATCCCCACCGTCCCACGCACGGTCAACGCGTAGTCCGCGACCCCCCAGAGCGACGCGGTATTCACCGGCGCGTCCGGCTCGATCATCTGCACATGCCCGGGCAACTCCCCCAGCGCATCACGCAGCAGCACATGCTCCGCCAACTCACCCTCATACCCATCGAGCGCGAGACGCCAGACATTCACCGGGTGCAGCTTGACCAGCCAGTTGACCTTGTCGTTCGCGCACGCCACGCGGACCGATTCGACCAGCCACTGCGCGTAATCCGGGAACAGCCCCTTGCCGTAGAAAAACGTCGCGTCCCAGAGGATGTGCGAAAAGATCACCGCGGTCTTCTTGTTGGGGTCGAGCCCAAGCTGCTCCACCAGCGCGTCGCGTTCGACGATGCGTTTGCCCGACTGCAGGTTGTGCCGCCGGTTGTAGTCGCCCGTCTCGTACTTCGTTCGGAAGTCGTCGAGAAATGCCCCGTCGTCGGGCAGGTCCATCGCGCAGACACGCTCCCACGTCGGCGTCGCGAGCGAGATCGGGTGCGCCGTGCGGGTGTCCCAGGTGTAGCGTTTGAAGTGCAGCGCATGGTCGATGTGCGATCCCAGCCACTGCACAGTATTGAGCGAGCGGGACAGCGCGGCATCAAACAGGTCCCCAAACGGCGTGTACCCGCGCTCGCAGAACAGCACCAGCGCGGGGTCGGTGTCGTCGTAGAGCTTGTGCGCCGCGTCGGTCGCGAGCATGCCGTCGACCAGTGCTTCCCGGAAACGCTCACGCGTCTCGCCCGAGGCGAGGTCGATCTTCCCCGCGTGCGCCTGGCGGACGACCAGCGAGAGCGCGTGCTCACCCAGCACGGACCCGCGGTAGTCGTAGCCGAGCATCTGCTCAAAGGTGGGGCGGGTGGCGAGGAACGCGTCGACCTGCTTGGCGTGGGTCGCGCGCTGCGCAGGGTCGAGGTAGCCGGTCCAGTCGATCGTATCGTTGAGGCCGTAGGCGTCGTACACGATCCGGGCGGGCGTGTCCTCGGGCGGGACGAGCAGCCGGATGCGCATGCCCTGCGCCTGAAGCGCCTTGCACAGCGCGGCCTCCGTCTTCGCGGTGGGCAGGTGGGCGTGCAGCGCGATGATGACGGCGGTGCCCGCGTCGCGCGGCGGCTTCGGCGTCGCGTGCACGATCGGTCGGACGCGCTGGGCAAACGCGCGGGCGTCCGCATACTGCTCACGCTGCTTCGCACTCATCGGGCGCAGGCCCACCGCCGACGCCAGCTTCTTCGCGGCCTGTCTGATCGTGGGTTTCATGCCTGCGCCGCCTCGCGTTGATGCCAGGCCAGCAGCGCCTCGGCCACGACCAGGTCGATCGGTTCATCGATATCCACCGAGCGCTCGCGCGGCATGGTGTAGCCCACGCACCGCCCGCCATAGAGCGAGCCCGCCCGCAGGGTTGAGGTCTTCACCATCAGCACCGCCGGCCCGTTGCGCGCCACCACCGCCGGCTTGTCCTGCCGACGCGTCACCGTGCCGCCCGCCACCTCAAGATACGGCGACAGCAAGCCATCAACACCATCACGCATCACCGAGACCGGGTTGCAATGGTGCGGGACGGGCACGACGGTCACCACCGTGTCCGCCGCCGACCGGGCCAGCCGATCGGCACACGCATCAATGTCCGCCGACACCCGCAGCGGCGACGTCGGCTGGAGCAGACACACCGCGTCGGGCAGCGTTTCGCCCTGTTTTTCCAGTGAATCCAGCAGGTCGAGCAGCACGGGCAGGATCGGCGTGTCGTCCTGCGCCAGCGCGTCGGGGCGGAGCGCGGGCACCTCAACCCCCGCGTGCGTCAACACATGCTCAGCGATCGTTGGGTCGTCGGTCGAGACGAGGATGCGTGACAAACACGCCGCCCCTTTGGCCGCGTCGATCGTGTAGTCGATCAGCGGCCGACCCGCGAGCATCGCGAGGTTTTTACCGGGGATCCCTTTCGATCCGCCGCGGGCCGGGATGACGCCGAGGATGTCCATCAGTAGGTGATCGTCTTCTGCACGTTGACTTGCGCGGCCGCGAGGATGTCCGCGATCTTCCGTCCCGCCGTGGCGTCGCCGTAGAGCGTGTCGCGGCCGTACTTGCCATGCGCGAGCTGCTTGCGGACGGCGGCGACGATGGCCTCGGCATCGTGGTCGGCGTCGATGATGTTCTTGCCGCGCTGGCGTTGGACCTGCCGTGTGCCCAAGTTGACCGCGGGCGTACCAATGAACGCGCCCTCGCGGATCGCGCTCGAGCTGTTGCCGATCAGGCACGCGCAGCGGTCCATGAGGTGGACATACACGGGCATGGGCAGGTTGATAAACACGTGTAAAAACCCGGGGGCGCGGGTCTCACGGAACTGCCGGATGCCCTTGGCGATGTCATCGCTGCCCGCGTCGATGTTGGGCCAGAGCATGACCGTGGGCATCGCGAGTTGTTCGAGCGCATCGAGTGTCGCGCCGATCTGCCGTCGCCCGTCGCCGTACTCCGTGGTGACCGGGTGCTGCGAAACCAGGAGGAAGGGCCGGTTGAGGTCGAGTGTCTGGCCCACGCCGCCGAAGTCGTCGAACACGCGGTTGAGGTCTTCGTAGGGCTCGTCGGTGAGGATGCGGTCGACCTCATCGATCCGTGGGCAGCCGACGTTGAAGACGGTGTCGGCCGCCTCGCCGAGCTTGATGATGCGCTGCGCGGCGTCGTCGTTGGCGGGGAAGTGGAGGTGCGCGAACTTGGTGACGGCATGTCGTATCGATTCGTCGATCGTGCCGGTGACCTCGCCGCCCATGGTGTGCGCAAGCGGGATGTTCATGTACGCGGCCGCGATCGCGGTGGACATGGTTTCGAAGCGGTCGCCGATGGTGACAACCACGTCGGGCCGGATGTTGTCGAAGATGTTGGCGAGCTCCATGAGCCCGAGCCCGGTGGATTTGGCCATGGTCGCGGGGTTTTCGCCCTCGACGATCATGTAGTAGGTGTGGTCGATATTGAAGCCGTCCTTGCGGATCTGGTCGACCACGGCGCCGAAGCGCGGGAGCAGGGCGGAGGCGCCCACAACGGTCACCAGCTCGAGCGCGGGGTGGTCCTTGACGTGCTGCATCACGGAGCGGATGCTCGCGTAGTTCGCGCGGGAGCCGACGACAATACAGATCTTTCGCATAGCAAGAGGCCTTGGCCGGACGCCACATGGAGCCGGACGCGACAGGATAGCCGCGATCGCCGAGCGTGGTGGAGCGTCGGCTAGTGCGGGGGCGGTGTGGCCCGGTCCGCGGCGTCGCGTAGCTCGGCCTGCTCGCGGCGCATCCGACGGCACAACTCGCGATACCCGGCGTGGTGCCCCTTAGCCCGCGCGGCCAGATGCGCCGCCCACCGACGCGCCCCGGCCTTGGCCCACCGCGGCAGGCAGGCCGACACCACCGGCCTCAGGCCGCGACGCGCCGGCCGCGCGTCCGGTGCCGGCAAACGCCAGTCGAGATGCGACCGGCGGGGCCCGAGCTTGCAGGCCGAGACATCCGCGACCGTCGTGACGTTGATCGGCGACTCGCCGCGCGAATCCTCCCGGTTGACCGCCCGGTAGCACCGCTCGTAGTAGAGCCCCATCATCTCGCCGCGCCGGTGCCAGACCGGGCGTCGGCAGTTGTCGGCCGACAGCGCGAAGTGTTCCTGCATGGCCAGCCGGTGGGGCGGGCGTTGCTGCAGCGCCGCGACCTCGCCGGGCGTCAGGGGCTCGAGCAGCAGGCCCGTGTCTGCCGCGCCAGCGCGGAGGCCGGTGGTGGTTTTCACGCCGGCGCTGTGCGAGGTGACCCAGGGGATGATGGCCATGTTCGGCCGAGCGTCCGCATACAGCCGGTACCCCCGCTTGAGCCAGTACGCCGAGTTGAGCGCGAGGTTGGACCCGCGGTGGGCGTGGATCACGGCGTAGTCCGCGTGCTCGCGCACCACGCGCATGTTCCAGAACGCCGTCGTGTTGAAGCCCTGGATGGTGCGGTACGCGCGGGCGGTGCGGACGTACTCCATCGTCTCGCGGTAGTCATTGAGCCGGCGGTAGAGCAGCGGCTGAAGCTGCACCGCGTCCGGGCACGCGTCGAAGAGCGTATCGAGCTCGTTGAGCTGGCCCGCCTTCTGCCAGACCAGCTGCGTGTCGTCCTCGAGGAACAGGCAGTGGTCGTAGCCGTCCGCGATCGCGAGCGCGAGGGCGTCGGCCATGTTGCGGTAGAGGCCCTGTAAGCCGACGGTGTCGCCGCGCTCGCGCGTCCGTGTGTCCCAGTTGGGGTACTCACGCCCGACCTGCGCCAACGCCTCCGCGGCACCGGGCACAAAGCTCCCATCATCGAACACGACGCCCGCACAGCCCGGCAAGAAACGCTCCACCGAACGCACCGCATTGAGCATCAGCCCCGGGCGGTTAAACGTAAACAGGCAGACCAGACAACGGCTCATCCCGCAGACCCATCGATCGGCCCCGTCGCGACGAAGTCCGGCGTGTCGCCCTTGAGGGTGTACGGCGAAATGTGCGGCGAGCGCTCCGCGTCACCATCGTCCAGCCGCTCAACCGACGCGAAATGCTTACGCACCTCCCGGCAAAGCGACGGCTCGGTCGGGCACGACACGTGAAACGGGTTGGTCGGCTTCACCGAGACCTCGTGCGTCAGCAGCAGCAACCCGTCGGGCGACAACAGCCCGCGCAGCTTCGCGAGGCAATCGTTCAGGTCGATGCAGTGCAGCATCGTGTGGAAGCAGACAACCGCGTCGTAAGGGCCGCTCTCGAGGAACGGCCCGGTGAAGTGGGCGTGGATATTGCCTTCGAGGAAGCGGACCTCGGGCATGTGTTCTTCGATCGTTCGGCGGGAGACGTGGGAGATCTCGAGCGCGGCGCAGTCGCTGTCGAACATCTCGCGGAACAGTTGGAGGTAGAAGCAGAAGTTGGGGCGGATGAAGAGCACGCGCCGCGGCGATCGGCCGGTGCGCTCGAAGTACGCGCGCCAGTTGGCAACACGTTTGGCCGCGTAGACGCGTTCGAAGTTGTCGAGGTAGTCCTGCGGCACGGGGTACTGCATGAACGCCTCGTCGGACACCGTCAGGTCTTTGTCGCTGCAGATGCGGAGGTACTCGGCGACCTGCGCGGGGGTCAGGCGGTGGTAGTCCTGGAAGAAGCCGCAGGCGTTGCACCGGCCTAGCGCGCGTTCGGTGATGGCGCGGGCGATCGCGCGGGGGAAGGGCTTGGGCGAGAAGTCCGGCGAGGTGGCGATGGCGTAGAACGTCGCGTCGTCCGACCCGCAGGCCATGCAGGACGCGTTGGGCCTTGCGACATGCGCCAGCCCTCGGCCGCGCAGCATCCACGACAGGCGGTTGAGCATCAGCCGATCGCCCGCCGGCTTTTCTTGCAGCTTGAGCTGGTCTTCGATCGCCGCCACACCGTCGCGTGTCATCGCAGGTCTTCCGGGGTAACCAGCGAGTCGGCGGAGATGCCGTGCGCCGCGACCTTGCCGACGACCTGCCCGATGTCCCGCGCGGGGATGCCCGTGCCCGGCTTGCGGACGTCGAGCATGTCACGCGTGATCGTCGCGCCAGCGGGGATCGGTCGGCGGGCGACGATGGACTTTTCAAAGACCGCCTTCATCTCGCGGTAGGGCGTTAGATCGTCCTTATCCACTTCATGCTGCATCATCGTCTCGATCGCGCGGACACCCTGCACGAGGTAAGAAAACTCGGCAGGCTCGAGCGCGAGGGCCGCGTCGCTGCCGTACATCGCCCGGCTGAAGGTGAGGTGTTTCTCGATGACCACGGCCCCCTGCGCGACGGCGGCGAAGCTGCTGAAAGCGTCGGGCGTGTGGTCGCTGAGCCCGACCGGCCGGCCGTAACGCTCCGCCATCTCGCGCATGACGTTGAGCCCGACGCGCTCGGGCGGGCACGGGTAGGCCGAGCTGCACTGCATCACGGTCAGCTCGCCCGCCTCCGCGGAGCCGGTGAACACCGCGGCCGCCGCGTCGAGCTCCGCCCAGCTGCTCATCCCGCTGCTGAGCAGCACGGGCTTACCGGTCTGCGCGACGCGTTCGAGCAGGGGCAGGTTGGTCACTTCGCCCGACGGGATCTTGTAGCAGGGCACGCCGACCGTCTCGAGCAGGTCGACGGCCGCGGCGCTGAAAGGCGAGGACAGGAAGCCGATGTGGTGTGTGTCCGCGTGGCGTTTGAGCTTGGCCCACTGGTCGGGCGAGAAGCCGGTGCGTTGGAAGTAGTCGTAGCGGGGCTCGCTGTTGAAGTACGCCGGGGAGGGCGCTTCGCGCAGGGTCTCGTGCTCGGGCAGGTGGGTCTGAAACTTGACGCTGTCCGCGCCGC
Organism: Phycisphaerales bacterium JB063; assembly: GCA_044439905.1. Taxonomy (GTDB): domain Bacteria; phylum Planctomycetota; class Phycisphaerae; order Phycisphaerales; family Phycisphaeraceae; genus JAHQVV01. Next base: position 14,975 of record JBITAC010000105.1, read on the forward strand.
ACTGCGCGGCGAGCTCGATTAGCTTGAGCGCGTTGCCGAAGCTGCCGTCGTGGACCGATCCGACCTCGGCGATGATGTGGACGTGCGTCGCTGCCATGCCTACATGATATCGAACTACGACACCCACTCGCGGATCGGTCGGCCGTGATACGCCGACCACGTCTCGGCCAGCAGGTGCTCAAGCAGACCCGCCGCGTAGTCCGGCTGATAGCACGCGTCGTACACGGCCCGGCCCGCCTGACCCAATCGGTCGCCCAGCGCGGGGTCGTCGTACAGCCGACGTAGCTGCGCCGCGAGCGCATCGCCCGTCCCGCCAAGCAGCAGGTTCCCCCCGTGCGCCAGCTCCGCGATCCCCAGCGTGTTCGCGTCGTGCGCGACCACCGGACAGCCAAACGCAAAGCCCTGGATGATCCGCACACGCGAGCCCGTCCTTGCCGGCACCGGCACAAACAACGCATCGCAGCTCAAAAAATCGTCGTCCGGCGGATACACCGGCCCCGCCAACTCCACACACGGGTGTGCCCGCAGCGGGTCCAGGTAACGCGCCTCGATCGAGTCGTGCCGGCCCACGATCCGCATCCGCCAATCCACGCCCGCAAACCGGCGGTCCATCGCGGGCAGGACCTCATCCACCAGCAGCGGGAGCTGGGTCCGGTTGCTCGTCGAACGCAGGTGCCCGATCAGAAGTGCCGTGAAGGGCCGACCCGGCTCGCGCACAAACGGGCTCACGCGCGTCTGCGCCGGCTCGGGCACGGGCGTCGACAGCAGCACCGCCTGCTTCAGCCCGTGAGCGTGCGCCCGTTTCACATAGTGCTGGCCCATGTACGCCAGGCGGTCGTACCCCGCGAGCATCCGCCGTTCCGCGCGATCAGTCGCATCAATCAAGCGCCGCTGCTTGAGCCGATACACCGGCGAGGCGTCGGCCGGCGGATTGAAGTCGAGCTCGGTCTGCAGGTTGACGTGGTACCCCTCCGCCTGGATCGCGAGCTTGGGCACACCCGTCACCGCCGAGCCGTAGCTCGCCGCGACGCAGGACTGCGCAACGACGATGTCGGGCTTCACCTCCGCGACGACCGGCGCGACCTTCGCCGCCGTCGCGAGGTCGGGGATGAGTGCGGTGTCGTCGAGGCCGAGCATCCCGCGCAGGCGTTGGCCACGGGAAATCTCAAGCCGTTCATACGTCACGGTCCGCACCTCAACGCCGCGCTGTGCCCAGGCCTCGGTGAGTGTCCGCCCGCGCTCGGGGTCGAAGTCGTGCTTGCCGACCACCGCGATCATCGTGAGCTTGTGCCGACCGACCAGGCGATCGAGGTAGCACGTCATCCAGTTGCCCCCGCCGCCGGTGAACGGGTCGGGGATCGCGACGGTGATGAGGCCAAGGTGCATAGCGGGCAGGGGGTAGTGAAAAGGAAGTTGGGGGTAGGGTACGGGCTCGCTGCGTGTTTGGCGCATCGCGCCGCGGCGTTTCATCTACGCGATGCGGCGCATCATCCAGAGCAGGCGGCCCATGCCCTTGAGCTTGATCAGTCGGGGTGAGGCGTTGATCAGCTTCAGCCGAAGCTTCGCGCGCCAGCGGGCGGGCGTGCTGGGTGTCCGCCGGCGTGGCTTGCCGGTTTTCTGGTAGATCGTCGTCGTCGCGAAGTCGGACCACACACGCACCAGCCCGAGCCGAGCGAGCAGGCGATCGAGGTTGTCAACGGAGAGGTACCAGCGGTGGGGGAAGTAGATCTCGCCGACGATGCCGTCCTCCCGGGCCCCCGCGACGATGCGGTTGATGAGCGGGACCGCGACACACAGCAGCCCGCCGTCCTTGAGCAGCGCCGCCATCTCGCCCAGCGTCTCGTTGGGGTCGACGTGGTGCTCGACACTGTGATACGTCACCACCGCGTCGTACCGCGCCGCGCCGCCCGGCTCGTGGCGCAGCAGGCCCGTACCCACCGCGTACGCCAACGCTTCTTCGCTCAGGTCGTGGCCAAACACCCGGTGCCCACGCTCGATCAGAAAGTTCGTCACCCCGCCACACCCGCAACCGAAGTCCAGCACATCACTGCCCGGCGACAGCCGATCCGCCAGCGGGAACAGGTGCCGCTGCTCCGTCGCGCGGTCCGCAAAACGCTCGGCGAAACCCTGGTTGTACCCCGGCTGCAGATAGTCCTCCGCGTAGTAACGCCCGGCATCCGACGCCCGCAGATACGGGTTCAGCAGCAGCGTCCCACACGCGCGACACATCACCGTCGACAACGGCTGACCAAAGCGGTCCACCGACGCGACCGGCGAAAACACCTCGCCCCCACACCAGCACGGCGTGTCCACCAACTCATAACGCGTCGGGATGGGATAATGCGTACGAGACACCGGCGGGATTATGGTGAGCCCACACCCGACAAGCAAACCACGACCCACCCGCCCACCGGTATAGTGCCCGTCACATGACCCAACCCCTGCTCGTCAACCTCGGCTGCGGCGACCGGTTCCACCGCGACTGGCTCAACCTCGACATGGTGTCGTGCGCACCCGAGGTCAAGGCCTGCGACCTGCGACGCGGCATCCCACTCGATACCAACACCGCCGACGCCTGCTACAGCTCACACATCCTCGAGCACCTGCGCCCAAGCGAAGCCACCCCCTTCCTCGCCGAGCAGTACCGCGTGCTTAAGCCCGGCGGCACGATCCGCGTCGTCATCCCCGACCTCGAAACCATCTGCCGCAACTACATCCAACACCTCGACCGATTACGCGCAGGCGAAACGCAAGCCGAGCCCGACTACGACTGGACCCTGCTCGAGCTCTACGACCAGACCACACGCGACCGGCCCGGCGGCGAGATGGCGCGTCGGCTGCTTGCGGGCGAAGTCACCAACCGCGACTACGCCGTCAGCCGACAAGGCCCGATGATCGACGCCTTCTTCGAGCAGGCCCAGGGCAACGCGCCGGCCAGCACCACCCAGCCGCTGATGACACGCCTCAAGCCCGGCAAGATCCTCGCCAAGCTCCGCCGCGCCGCGGCGCGTTCGAGTGTCTGCCTGTTCGCCGGGCGCGACGCGCTGTCGGCCTACGACGAGGGCACCTTCCGCGCCTCGGGCGAGGTCCACCGCGCCATGTACGACCGCTTTTCACTGTCGCGCCTGCTCGAAGCCGTGGGGTTTGAATCGCCGCAAGTCATGGCCGCCGACACCAGCGCCATCCCGCAGTTCGTCCAGTACCACCTCGACACCAACCCCGACGGCCGAGTCGTCAAGCCCGACTCACTCTTCGTCGAGGCCCGCAAGCCCGCCGGGTCGGCCTGACGCCCAAACCCCCTGGGCCCGCCCGTCGCCGGCGTCCTCGGCCACGCGCGGGTCGAGCTGCGCCACCGCCCGGCCCTGCACCAGCGCGTTCCACCGCTTACGCCCGCCACCCGCCTGCCCAAACACCCACTGATTGATCGGCGCGGGCAGGCCATGCTTCTCGCTTCGCTTCACAACGCCCAGGTCATCGCCCACCAACTCACGCAGCGCACGCCGCAGCAGCCACTTGCCCTGCCCATCGCGGTGCTTAAGCGACGGGTGCAGCTTCGTCGCGAGTTCAACCACGCGGTAGTCGAGGAACGGGTTACGCATCTCCAAGCCATTGGCCATGCTCATCCGGTCCGCCATCGCGAGCAGCGGCTGAAGAAACACACCCGCCTCGACCCGGCAGATGTTCTCGCTCAGCGACGCCCCCTCACGCCAACGCGGGCGAAGCAGCTCCACCAACGCCACCGCGCCCGCCATCCCGTCACGCGACGCCATCCGCGCAAAACGCTCCAGCCCCGAACCGAAGTACCGCTGCGCCAACGGGCCGTACGCCCCAGCCGACTCCTCATCGATCCGCGCCTGCTCACGCAGCAACACACCCGTCCGGTGGTACCCACTAAACAGCTCGTCCGCGCCCTCGCCCGACAAACCCACCTCAAAGCCATCCCGCCGCGCCGCACGCGACAGCATAAACAGCGGCAGCAAACTAAAACTCCCCACCGGCATCTCGATCGAACGCGCGATCGTGTCCAGGTGCGCCCGCAGGTCCGCGTGGGTCGGCAAAAGCACCTCGGCCTCAAACCCCAGCCGCTCCGACAGCTCACGCACATACGGCCGCTCGTCGATCGTCCCCGCAAACTCCTCGAAATGCACCGTGTAGGTCTTCTCGCTCCGCACCACCGCCTGGATCAGAGACGAATCAATCCCGCCGGACAAGAACGTCGTCACCGGCACATCCGCCAGCTTCCGCAGCTCGCACGCGCTGGTGAAGACCTCAAGAAACCGCGACAGCGCCTCGCGCTCATCCTCAAGCGACGCCTCAAACGCGGGCAGCCGCCACCACGTCTGCTTCGTCAGCCCGCCCGTCTGCAGGTCCACGCTCAGCGACTGGCCGGGCAGCACGCTGAGCACCGGTCGGCCGTGCGACTGCCAGGGCGTCACCGCATCAAAGTAAAACTCGAGCTGCTGATGCAACCGGCTCTGCGTCGCGTGCAACGCCCCCAGCGCCTTCACCTCCGACGCGAACGCGAATCGGCCGTCGCCATCATGCGTATAAAACAACGGCTTCTTGCCCATCCGGTCCCGCGCCAGAAACAGCCGAGACCCGCGGTGCACCGCGAAGGCGAACATGCCGTTGAACTTCTCCAGACAGCCGGCCCCCCACTCGAGGTACGCCGCGAGCACCACCTCGGTATCGGTCTGTGTCGTGAACACATGGCCAAGCGTCTCGAGCTGCGTGCGCAGATCGCGCCAGTTGTAGACCTCACCGTTATAAACAATCGTCGCATCGCCGATCGACAACGGCACGGGCACATCGTGACGGTCCACGATACTCAGCCGGGTCTGCCCCAGGCGCAATGCTCGACCGTGCGGGTCCGCGACATCGACCAACCCCTGCTGGTCCGGCCCGCGGTGTCGCAGCCGACGCTCCGCATCAGGCGCAAGCCGGTCGAGATGTCCGCCGTAGATGCCGCACATGAAAAACAGTCAACAAAGAAGCCCAGCAATGAACGCCGCATTGTAGTGAAACATGGGATGGTCGATGTGCGATGTGCGATGTGCGATGTGCGAAACAGACGCTATGAGGACCGGGGGGCTGGGTGTCAAGCTGGGGGCGTTAGGTAACACAGTCCCGAAACATCCCGTCACCACCCGCACAGCGATATGAAACCACGCAAGCCACCCCCACATCGCACATCGACCATCCCACATCACCCCTGCCAGTCGATCCCCTGCTCGCGTGAAAGCGCGTGGAACACGCCGCCCAGCGCGTCGACCTCCCGCATCGGGCCCTGCTCAACCACGACCCCCTGGTCCATGACGAGCACGCGGTCACAGTTGGCGATTGTGGACAGGCGGTGCGCGACAATAATCACCGTCAGCTCGCCGGGCAGCGCGTCGATGGCCTGCTGCACCTGACGCTCGGATACGCTGTCCAGCGCGCTCGTGGCCTCGTCGAAGATCAGCACCTGGCGACGGTTCGCAAGCGCCCGCGCGATCGCTACGCGTTGCCGCTGCCCGCCCGACAGACGGACGCCCCGGTCGCCGACGTGGGTGTCGAGGCCGTCGGGCAGGTCGTCGAGGAACACGCCGACCAGCGCCGCGTCCGCCGCGTCCGCGACCTGCGCATCGCTCAGCGTGTCGTCGCCAAAGCGGATGTTGTCCGCGACCGTCGCGCTGAACAAAAACGCCTCCTGGGGCACGACCCCAAACAGCGACCGCCACGCCGCGTTGGACGCCTCCGGGCTCGACAGGCCGTCGATCATGACCCGCCCGGTGTCGGGCACGTGGAACTTCAGCAGCAGGTCCACGAGCGTCGACTTGCCCGACCCGCTTGGGCCGACGATACCGATGCGCTCGCCGCGCTTGACCTCAAACGACACACCGCGGAGGCCGAACGACTCACCCTCGCCATACGCAAAGCCGACGTCCTCAAGCACGATGCGGTCGGTCAGTGGCACCGCCGTCGCCGCGCCGTCGGGCACGCGGTGGTCCTCCGCCCGCTGCAAGAACTCCACGATCTCCAGCGTCGTCGGGTACGTCACCGCGATCTGCGAGCGGATGGCGATCAACTGCTGCGCGTAGCTGAGCATGCGCGCGACGATGACGAAGAACGTGACAAACAGCAGCACCGTCGAACGCTCGGGCCCATACACCAGCAAAAACCCCATGAGGATCACCGCGAGCCCCGCGTTCGCGAGCGTCGCGATCAGGCCGGGCGTCATGTTGAGCAGCACGTACCGCCGACGCAGCACGTGATTGAGTTCCAAAAACGCGTCCCACAGCCGACCCCGGAACACCTGCTCGCGCGAGAACGCCGCGATCGCGCGGAACCCGCTGAGCGTATCGAGCGCCTCGAAGTTGACTTCCTTCACCTGCTCCTTCTGCTCGCGACCCGTCCGCGCCTGCGCCCGGTGCAGGCCGCGCAGCAGGAAGTACACCACGACGAAAAGCCCGGCCGCCATGCCCGTGCCCACCGGGCTCACGAGCAGCGACACCGTGCCTAAAAACACCACACCAAACGCCGCGGGCAAAGGCCGGACCACGCTCGCGAACATCTCCCCGGCGTTGTTGCTGTGCGGCCCGAGATACGTCTGCAAATCCGCGATGCGATAGCGATGCACCGCCGAGAGGTCCATCGAAAACAGCTTGTCGAGCACCGCCTTCTTGATGTGCATATTCACAAGCAAGTGCAGCCGGGTGATGACCAGCGCGAAGACGAGCCGGCCCGCAAACCCAACCCCCGCAAGCAGCAAAATGCCCAACGCCAGCACCCACAGCTTCCGCTCCAGGCCCATCCCATCAAACAGCGCCTGCCACTTCGCCAGCACGCCGGGCAACTGGGCCGACGACCCCCGCTCCAGCAGCGACGTCAGCACCGGCAGCACCATCCCCACCGACAAAAGCTCCGCGATCGGCAGCACCGCCGCCACCGCGCACAGCGCCAGCAGCAACCGCTTATGCCGAAACAGGATCTCCGAAAACAGGTAACGCATCGCGGCAGTGTAGTGGGGTCCCGCGGAATCTGTGATGGACACAACGTTTCGCCCTCGCCCAACGTCTACACCGGTGAAAGGCCTACCCCAAAAACTTCTCCCACCACAGCGCGAGGTTGTACAGCGTCCAGGCCGGCTGCCCCGCGCCGCGCTCGAGCAGCGCCGCCGCCGCGGCGCGGTCCACCAGCCCCGTCGCGTCCGCGAAGCGGTCGACCTTTGCCCGCACCGCATCCCCCAGCCGGTCGAAGCACCACTCGTACACCGGCACCCCAAACCCCTGCTTAGGCCGATCGATCAGCGCGTCCGGGATCACCCCGCGCACCGCACGCTTGAGCACCCGCTTCGACGTCTTGCCATCCCCGAGCTTCACCGACGAGGGCAGCGACAACGCCAGCTCCACAAACGGGTGGTCCAGGAACGGCACCCGGCCCTCAAGCGACACCCCCATCGCCATCTTGTCCACACGCATCAACAGCAGCTCGGGCAGCCGGAGGTGCAGGTCGCTGTGCGCCATCCAGTGCAACGCGCTGGGCTCCCACGCCTTGGCACGAAACGCGTCGTACATCGGCGAAAGCGACTGCCACGACGAGTACCCCGCGAACCGCTCGCGCATCCCTTGCGACAACAACCCGCGTTTCGCGGCCTCCGTGAAGCACTCCGCGCCCGACCAGAACACCGGCTCGCCCGACACCCCGCGACGCAGCCACTCGGTGTAATGCTTGCCGCCGCGCCCCACGGTACGCAGCCCCGCAAGGCCGGCCCGCTTCAGCGGGCCGGCGTACCACCGATCGCTCAACCCCTGCAGCCGCAGCGCCCGCTGCCAGTGCGGGTACCCACAAAACAACTCGTCTGCGCCCTCGCCCACCTGCGCAACGACCACCCCGTGCTCCCGAGCGAGCTTGCTTACAAAATGCACCGGCACACACACCGGGTCCGCGATCGGCTCGTCCTGCAGCCAGACCATCTTGTCCACAAAACCCAGCAGGTCATCGACCGACAGCTTGAGCGCGTGATGGTCCGCGCCGATCTCCTTCGCCATCCGCTCGGCGTGGTGCAGCTCACTCTTGTACGTGCCGTATTCGTCGTCGTAGCCGATCGAAAACGTCTTGACCGGGGACGCCTCGCCCGCGCTGAACAACGCCGCGTTCGTGCTCGAATCGACCCCGCCCGAAAGAAACACACCCACCGGCACATCGCTCACCTTGCGCGACGCGACCGACGTCTTGAGCGTCTCCAGCACCAGCCCCGCCGCGTCCGCCTCGCTGATCCCCTCGCGCGGGGTGACATGGTCCCACACGTCGTACCAGCGCCGCTGCGTGACCTGACCCGATGCACTGACACGCAACAGGCACCCGCCGGGCAGCTTGGCGATCCCCCTGAACAGCGTCGACGGCGCGGGCGGGACGAGGAAACTCAGGTAGTCGTACAGCGCCCGCTCGTCGATCCCGCGCGGCTGATCGGGGTCCTCGAGCAGGGCCTTAATCTCGCTGGCGAACGCGAACTTGCCGTCGTGCTGTGTGTAGTAGATCGGCTTGACCCCGATGCGGTCGCGCACCAGCACGAGCTCACGCGTCCGCGCATCCCACCAAGCAAACGCAAACATGCCGTGCAGCCTGTCCAGCAGGTCGAGCCCCCAGTGGCGCAGCCCGTGCAGCAGCACTTCCGTATCCGAGTGGTCGGTCCGCCAAGGCCCCACACCCTGCGCCTGCAGCTCCCGGCGAAGCTCGGCATGGTTGTAGATCTCGCCATTGAACACCAGCGCCGTCTGGCCGTCGTCACTCCGCATCGGCTGGGCGGCGGCGGGGTCAGGGTCGATGATCGCGAGCCGGCGGTGGCCCAAACCGATGCTGCGGTCGTCGCTGAGCCAACTGCCCGCGCCGTCGGGCCCGCGGTGCGTCATCGTGTCGCGCATGCGTTCGAGCAGCCCGCGTTCCACGCGCCCGCGCCGCTCAAGATCGACCACACCCACGACACCGCACATCAGCCACGCCCCGTGATCTGGTCCTGCACCTTGAGCGCGATATCCATCACGTCGTACTGCTCTTGCAGGGTGATGGGCCAACCGCCGCCCTCCCAGATCGCGTGCGCGAACGCGGCGAGCTCTTCCTCGTGCCCCTTGTGGATCGTGCGGTGCTGGACACCCTGCTGCGCACGGTCGGTCGTCGTCAGCGTCTTGTAATCGTTGAGCGAGAGCACCTGGCCGTCGCAGAAGATCTCGCACGTTTCCTTGGGGAACGCGCCGCTGCCCAGCGCGGTGTACGTCAGCGTCGCGAGCGAGCCGTCGTCGAAGGTGATGGTCACGACGAAGTTGTCGTCCGCGCGGTCATGCGCAGAGCGTGGGCGGACCGTGTGGGCACAGACATCGACGGGGCGGGCGCCGGTCAGCGCGACAAAGAGGTCGTAGAGGTGGCAGGCCTCGCCGAGGTTGCGGCCGCCGCCCTCGGGGCCGTGCGTCCAGTGGTCCGCCGGGAGGTGGCCGGCGTTCATGCGGTAGTTGATGACCAGCGGGGCGTCTCGGCCAACGGTGAGCGCCGCCGCACGCTGCATGCACGGCGAGAACCGGCGGTTGTAGCCCGTCATCAGGATCGGTTTTGGGCCGGCGGGGCTGTCGTAAAACGCAAGCAGCGACTGCAACTCATCCCGCGACAAGGCCGTGGGTTTTTCGACGAGCACGTGCTTACCCGCCTCGAGCGCGGCGAGCGCCATCGCGGCGTGCTGGTCGTGCCGGGTGCAGATCAGCACCGCGTCCACATCGTCCGCGGCGAGCACCTCGCCGTAGTCCGTCGTCGAACGCGACGCCGCGAACTGCCGCGCGGTCTCGCTGGCGTTGTGACCCGATCGGCTGACGACGGCCTGCAGGTGAAACGCCTTGCCGAGCTTCGCCAGGTTGGGCAGGTGGACACCCCGCGCAAACGCCCCGGCTCCGACGACCGCAAGGCGCACCTTGCCCTCGCCCGCCGGCTGGGCCTTGGGGTTCGCGACCACCGTTGATGCTGCGGCGTCGTCTCCATCCGCTCGCTCATATGAAAGCAGCACCGCCAACGGCTTGACCCCCGAACCGTCCCCCGCGTTCAGGCGAGCGTACGCACGCGGGGCCTGGTCGATCGGATAGGCCTGCGCGATCAGCGGCGCGACCTGCACGCTGCCCGACGCGAGTTGGCCGAGGTACGCCGACATGTTGCGGTTCTCGGTCCAGCGGACGTAGCCGACGGGGTAGTCGTGGCCGTCCTCTTCGTAGCTCGCGTCGTACCGGCCTGGACCGTAGGACGTGGACACACGGAAGTCGAGTTCTTTGAGGTAGATGTCTTCGCGGTTGAGGTCGAGCCCGACATCGCCGACCAGGACGACCCGGCCCTTGCGTCGGCACATCTTGAACGCGGTCGAGACGATACCACTGCTCGCGTGCGCGGCGGTGATGATGACGCCATCCGCCCCGTGGCCGTCGGTGAGCCGGTGGGCCTGCTGGATCGCGTCGCCCGCGGTGTCGAGCGTGCCACTCATCCCCAGTGCCATCGCCTGCTCACATCGCTCGGCGTCGGGGTCGCTGCCCAGGACCGTGCAGCCGTGGGCCTTGAGCAACTGCGCGGTGAGCTGCCCGATGAGGCCGAGGCCTAGCACGACGAACGTCTCGCCCAGCGTCGGCTCGGCCCGGCGTACCCCCTGCAACGCGATCGCGCCCAGTGTCACCGTGCATGCCGCGTCGTCGTCCAACGACTCGGGCACCGCGGCCGTCAGGTTGCGCGGCACGGAGATCACCTCGGCGTGGTGCGCGCACTGCGCCCCCGCGCACGCGACGCGGTCGCCGACGCGCAGGTCGTCGATGCCCTCCCCCACGCCGATCACGACCCCGCTGGCCGAGTACCCCGTGGGCTGGCCGGCCTCGAGCTTGTTCTTCACCATCTGCCGGGTCTGCGCGATCCCCTGGTCCATCGCCATCGCGACGACGCGTTTGACCTGCTCGGGCTTGTCCAGCGCCTTCTTCCACAGCGGCGTGCCCGACGCGCGGACCCCCGCCATCTCCGTGCCGATCGAGATGCACGAACGCGCCACCCGCACGAGCACCCGGCCCGGCTCGACCCCCGGGGCCGGCACCTCGCGGACGACCGCCTCGCCTTGTTGGATGAGGACTTGTTTCATGGGGAAGGGGCTAGGGACTAGGGTTTAGGGCCTAGGTTGGATGAACAAGTGAACTGGCGCGACAAATCGGGCGGCACGCTCGGAACCCCGGAGGGTGTATCTTGGAATGCTGCGGCACTAAAACCAACCTAGCCCCTAACCACTACGCGTAAAACCGCTTGATCGTCTCGACGACGTGGGTCTTCTGCTCGTCGCTGAGCTCGGGGAAGATCGGCAGGGCGAGGACCTCGCCGCACGCGTGCTCGGCGTTGGGGAAGTCGCCGCGGTGGTAGCCAAACTCCTCGAAGCACTTCTGCATGTGCAGGCACAGCGGGTAATAGACCGCCGAGCCGATGCCCGCCTGGCCTAGGTACTGCTGCAACTCGTCGCGGTTCTCGGCACGGATCACGTACTGGTTGTAGATCGACTGGTTGCCCTCGGCGATGACCGGCGTCTTGACCTGCGTGATGCCCGCAAGCTGCTCGTCGTAGAACTTCGCGTTGCTGCGTCGGCCTTCGTGCCAGCCCTCGAGGTGCTTGAGCTTGACCGAGAGGTACGCGGCCTGGAGCGTGTCGATCCGGAAGTTGCCGCCGACCTCGTCGTGGAAGTAGCGGTCGTGCGCGCCGTGGTTGCGGAGCATGCGCAGACGCTTGGCGACGGTCTCGTCGTTGGTGGTGACGAGGCCGGCATCGCCCGCGCCGCCAAGGTTCTTCGAGGGGAAGAAGCTGAAGCAGCCGCAATGGCCCAGCGAGCCGGCGGGCGTGTCGTGCTGGCGGGCGCCGATGGCCTGGGCGGCGTCCTCGATGACCGACAGGTCGTGCTTCTCCGCAAGGTCGAGCACATCGTCCATATCCGCCATCTGCCCAAAGAGGTGCACCGGCATGATCGCGCGGGTCTTCTCGGTGATGATGTCCTGGACCTGCTCGGTATCGAGGTTGAACGTCTCGGGGTCGATATCGACAAACACCGGCTTGAGCCCGCGGCGCTGGATCGACCCGGCGGTGGCGAAGAAGGTGAAGGGTGTCGTGACCACCTCGTCGCCGGGCTGCAGGTCCATCGCCATCAGCGCGAGGATCAGCGCATCGGTCCCGCTGCTGCAGCCCACGGCGAACTGGGTGCCACAGTACGCCGCGGCCTCCGCCTCGAACTGCGCGACCGCCGGGCCGTTGACCATCACCTGGCTGTCGAGGATCTCCTCGAAGACCGCCATGACTTCCTTCTTTAGCGGCGCGTACTGGGGGCAGAGGTCCAGCAGGGGGACATCCAGAGTCGGGGGCGCGGGCTTGGCATTAGCGGCTGCGTTCACGGCTGCGTTCCTTACGGCAAAACAGGGGCCGTCGCCGCGACATGCGGGACGGGCGGGGATAGACGGTATGCGGGCGGTGTGCGGGCGTCAACGCTCGCTGGCCTCACCCGCGTCGGGCGTCGCGTGCGTGCCGACGACATCGCGGTTGGCCAGTATCCGGCGCAGCACGATCGGGCGGCCCTCGTGGTCGGTAAGCGTCAGCAGGACCTCGCCCAACCGCGCCTCGCCGCGCTCGATGTGGCCCCGGGCGTTGGGGGTCATCGGCTCGATGACGTACGCCGGCCCGGTGTGCGGGTAGAGGTGCGCGATGCGTCGGCGGACGTCGTGCCCGCTGAGCAGCGCGAGCTCGGCCGGGGCGTTGGGCCCGGCAATCACGAGCGCGTCCGAGGGCAGCGTCTGCCGCATCGCGTCGGCCAGCTCGATCAGCGGGGCGTACTTGCCGTCGTTGTAGTGCGCGTAGTAGGGGCGCTGGCGCTGGAGGAGCATGGTGTTGCCGCTCTTGAGCGATGACCCGAGCACGGGGAAGCAGAGCAGGACGATGAAGACGGCTGTGCCAGGCCAGGCGCCGATGCGTTTTTCGAGATAGACCGCAAAGTACCACCAGCCCAGCGCGAACAGCGGGAGCGTGGGGATGAAGTACCGCCGGGTCGTGCCGACCAGGAGCCACTGCAGGAGGAAGCCGAGGACGATGAGCGCCCAGAGCCGGTTGGCGCGGAACAGCCAGCACCAGGAGACGAGGACTAGGACGCTGAGGGGTGCGGCCGCGCCGCGGATGTTGACACCGAAGACCGCCTCGGCGATGTGTTCGTTGATGAGCTGGGGCCCGGTATCGGTCCAGGCCTGGTGCAGTGTCGCGGGCAGGCGGTCGACGAGGCGTTGCTTGAGCAGCGCCTCGTCGGGGGTCAGGCGGAGGGTGAAGCCGGCCTGGAGGAGATGGATGAGCAGGACGCCGAGCACGCCCGCGATCGCGAGGCCCGCCAGCCAGCGCCAACGGCGCTGCGCGACCAGCCGCCAGGCCGTCTCGATCAGCATCGCGAAGACGACGACGCCGACGACCGTGCGCATCGCGGCCATGAGCGCGAGGCCCGCGAGCAGCATCGCCGCGCCCCGCCAGCGCGTCGGCCGGGCCGTATCCGATGCTGCATCGTCGCCTCGCGCAGCGGCGGTTGGGCGGTGCAGCAGGTGCCAACCCCACAGCGCGAGCAGCAGGCCGTCGTAGAACAGCAGGTCGGGCATCGGGCGAAGGGCGTAGCTGTAGATGGCGTTGTTGATGCCCGCGAGGAGGGTGATGAGCACGGCGGTGGGGCGGTCGGTGACGGCCTGAAACAGGCGGTAGACCAGCCAGAGCCCGGCCAAACCAACGCCGAGCATGAACACGAGCAGGGCGGTATCGCGTTGCTCGCCGAACACGGTTTGGAACACTGCGACGAGGTACGGGAACCCGGGCACGAGGTTCGCGCCCTGCCCGCCGGGGCCCACGAGCCCGAGCCCGCGAGCGAGGCGGTCGCCGGCCATGAGGTTGGCGGCGGTGTCGGGCGAGAGGCGGAGGTAGGTGGTAAACCCCGCGGCGTACATGAGCCCGAGGTAACCAAAGACCCAGTAGCGGTGGGTGTCGATGAAACGCAGCAGGATCGCGCCGAGCTTAGGCCCGTCGTTGGGGAAGATCGGTTTGATGATTCGCTCGCCGCGCACGCGCGCATGGTAGCGGGGATGGAAAAACCATGATCGCATTCAAAACACGATCATCAAAACCATCTCAACCCAGCACCCCTAAGCCCGGGGGCTTTGCCGCGAGCGGTAGCGCGTGTCACCGCCGCGGGGTCTTCGGTGCGCGGCAAGGTGAACACTACGAGAAAACAACCCACGGCGTTGGCGCTCGCAGAACGCGCGTCAAAGCCGTGGGCGTCATTTGAAGGTGGAGTGGTTTTACTGGTCCGCAAACTGCGCGCGGTGCTCGGCGATGGCCTGCTGCGGGTCTTTGCCTTCGGGGATGAAGAGGATCGCGCCGCCGTTGACGCAGTGCCGCAATCCCGTGGGCTGGCTGGGCGCATCGTTGAAGACGTGGCCGAGGTGGCCGTCGCATCGTGCGCAGCGCATCTCGGTACGGGTCATACCCACGGAATGATCGGTGTAGTAGGCGAGCACCCCCTGCGCGACTTCCTGGTTGAACGAGGGCCAGCCGCAGCCGGAGTGGAACTTGTGCGCCGCGTCGTAGAGGTAGAGCCCGCAGCCGGCGCAGTGGTAGGTGCCGTCGTCTTCTTTGTCGAGGTAGCGCCCGGTAAAGCTGCGTTCGGTGCCCGATCGACGGAGGATGCGGAACTCTTCGTCGCTGAGGATCGCGTGCCACTGCTCGTCAGTGAGCTCGACGGGCTCGGCCAAGAGCGCGGCGTTGTAGGCGGCCCAGTCGATGGCGTTGTCGTTGGCCTGGGCCTGCGGGGTGTTGAGATCGGCCGGGGAGTCGGCGGGGTCGGGCATGTTGTGCTCCGTGTCGTTGGAGGTGGCGCTGGCCGAGGATGTTTGGGCCGGGTCGAACGCGCGGGCGTGTTCGTCGTAGCGTGCCTGGTCGCCGCTGCATCCGGTCATGACCTGCATGAGGGCGGGGAGGATGATTGCAAAGAAGGTGTATCGCATAGGCCGGTCTCGGGGTAGTTGTGGGTTCAACCCGTCTTGGCCGGATTGTATTCCTGCGTGTGCATCCTAGGCGCGGCGGGTGTCGCGGTCGTGTGGCGGGGCTGTGCTCGCGGGTTCGGCGGGCGTCAGACGGTTTCGCCGGCGGTCGCAGGCCGGGCGGGCGGGGTCTTGCCGGCGGGTGTGATCGTCGGCCGCAGGTCCTGCTGGGCCGGCTGATTGCCCGCGGCGTCCTGCTCGGTCGCGATCGCGTGGTCGTACATGGACAGCAGCGAGAGGAGCCAGGCGCAGGTGGCCCGGGCGGACTGGTTGGCGTCGCTGCCGTGGGGCTGGAGCTTGTCGCAGCACCCGCCGGTCTCGGGGTCGTAGAGCATCTGGCCCAGATCGTTATCGCCGAGGAACCAGTCGATGCAGCGCTGCGCCCGGTCGAGCCACTTGGATTCGCCGGTGACACGTGCGGCTTCGAGCGACGCGTCGATCGTCGCGGCCGCCTCGTCGGGCATCTGGTGGAACCGCGCCTTGCGCCCGCCACGCTTGAGCCAGCCCTCGGAACCGACGGGTGCAAAGCGTCCACCCTCGCCTTCCTGGATCTCGTGGAGCCACTCGAGCGAGGTGATCGCCTGCTGGATCATCGCGTTGTTGAACATCCATCGCCCGGCCAGCAGCAGCGCGTGGGGCAGCCGGGCCGCGTCGTAGGTGATCTCGTCATTGGGCCAGGGCCACGACGGGTCGCCGTTCTTGCGGAAGCGTTCGAACAACCGCTGGGCGAGCTTCTCGCGGACATGCCTTGCCCGGCTGTCGCCCGAGAAGCGCCGGAGGTACGCATGGATACCGATGAGCGCGTAGGCGATGCCGTGCGTATGGACAAACCCCGCGCAGGCGGGCAGCGCCTGGTGGAACAGGTGCGTCGCGAGGGTGACGTGCCCCTGCGCATGCGAGCGTGCGACGGTCGCGCCCAGCGCCCAGAGCGCTCGGCCGTGCGTGTCTTCGCTGCCCGGCTCGCTGGCCCACCGCCGGTCGTAGCTGAGTTCGCCACGGAACCGGCCGGCGTCCGCGTCGAACGCGTCGTGCAAAAACGCGAGGTATCGGCTGGCCTGCTGGTGCAGCTCGTCGCCGCGCACCGCGTCCTGGTGCTCGGCCGAGAGCAGCACCGTCCGCAGCGCCGCCGCGTTGTCGTCCGTCGTGTACCCCGTCCGCCGATCGGGCACACTGCTCACCGCGTGCGCGATCACCCCGCTGCCGTCGGTCATCGTCCGCAGGTGGTCGAGCTTGATCGCCGCGAGTTCCCGCGCCTTCTCCGTCACCCCACCCACAGGAACCGCCACGGGCCGGGGCTCACGCGCCCGCTGCTCGCGCACCTCGACGCACAGGTCCAGGTACTGCCCCGCGACCGTCTCCCACCGCATCTCCCGCGTGAACTGGTACGCCTTCTTCCGCATCGCGTGGCGTTTCACTTCATTGTCAAACAGCTCGATGATCGCGGCCGACATCGCATCCTTATCCTTGAAAGGCACGAGCGTCCCCCGGCCGTCCGCCAGCATCTCCTGCGCATACCAGTACGGCGTCGCGACCGTCGCCTTGCCCGTGCCCAGCGCGTACGCCAGCGTGCCCGACGTGATCTGCGCCTCGTTCTCGTACGGCGTGACGTACACATCCGCGCTGCCCAGAAACTCCACCAGCTCATCAAGCTCCACAAACCGGTCGAACCAGCGGATATGCCGGTCCACGCCCAGCGCCTTGGCCCGTGCCTTGAGCCCTTCGCGATACGACTCGCCCATGTGCGCGACCACGCCCGGGTGCGTCGCGCCCAGGATCATGTACACCACGTCCGGGTGCGCCGCGACGATCGCGGGCAGCGCCTCGATCATGTTCTCGAGCCCCTTGCTCGGGCCCAACAGGCCGAACGTCAGGATCGTTTTTTTACCCTCGACCTGGAACTGGTCTTTGTAGAAGTTCGGGTCGCCAAAGGGCACGTCGGGGATGCCGTGATGGATCAGCTTGATCTTGTCATCAGGCACGTTGTAGATGTCTTTGAGAAACCCCTG
This sequence comes from Phycisphaerales bacterium JB063, assembly GCA_044439905.1. GTDB lineage: Bacteria > Planctomycetota > Phycisphaerae > Phycisphaerales > Phycisphaeraceae > JAHQVV01. The sequence continues at coordinate 32,061 of JBITAC010000105.1, forward strand.
CGCCCGCTCGGCCATGACAACCAGCCGATCGCACTGCTCGAAGAGTTGCTCCGCGACGCGGCGGTAGTGGGGCTCGGGCTCACGGAGCACGGTGTGCAGCGTCGCGATCACGGGCATGTTGAGGCGTTTGAGGAAGTCGATGACATGGACGCCCGCCTCCCCGCCGAAGATCCCGAACTCGTGCTGGAGGAGCACCGCGTCGGTGCCGGTGGTGTTGAGGAAGTCCGCGGCCAGTCGGTACTCGGCGGGCCTTTGCTCGTTGATCTCGTAGCCCACGCGTTGGTCGTAGCGGTAGCCCTCGGGCCGATCGTTCATCGCGACCGCGCGCGTCGCGACCTGGGGCGCCGTCGCGTTGAGCGCTTCGGTCAGGTCGGCGGTAAACGTCGCAATCCCGCAGCGGCGCGGCAGGTAGCTGCCGACACACGAGATCGATTGGAGCGAGCCCCAGCGTTGGCGTCGTTGTTGAGCCATGGTGAACATCCTTGCCCGGACTGCGAACGCGTCCGATAAACCCCACGAGGTGACGGGACATGATAGGGGATCGCGTCACCCGATTCGAGAATAGGCAATGGAGGAAGTTCGATGTGCGATGTGCGAGAATCGCGTTTTCGTGGATGCGTGTCTAGAGCTCCAGTTTTCCGCACATCAAACATCGCACATCGAACATCGCACATCGCACATCAAACCTCCCGCCCCGATCCCGCCGATGAACCCTGCAGCGATGCGCAGCCATCCTGCGCGCCGACCGATCCCGACCCAACGACCCACACGACACCGCACACGAGACTCACCATGAAGGGCATCATCCTCGCCGGCGGACACGGCACACGCCTCTACCCGCTCACGATGGCGATCAGCAAACAACTGCTCCCCGTCTACAACAAGCCGATGATCTACTACCCCCTCTCGGTGCTCATGCTCGCCGGCATCCGCGAGGTCCTCATCATCTCCACACCCCACGACCTGCCCCACTTCAAACGCCTCCTCGGCGACGGCTCGCAGTGGGGCATGGACTTCGCCTACGTCGAACAGCCCGAACCCAAGGGACTCGCACAGGCCTTCCTCCTCGACAAGCCCTTCATCAACAACCAGCCCACCTGCCTCATCCTCGGCGACAACATCTTCTACGGCAGCGGGCTCCGCCAGCAAATCACCGAAGCCGCACAGGTCACCGACGGCGCCACCGTCTTCGGCTACCCCGTCAAAGACCCCGAGCGCTACGGCGTCGTCGAGTTCGACCCGGACGGCAAAGTCATCTCACTCGAAGAAAAACCCAAAGAACCCAAGAGCCACTTCGCCGTGCCCGGGCTGTACTTCTACGACCAGGACGTCACCGCGATCGCCGAGGACTTGAAGCCCTCGCCCCGCGGCGAACTCGAGATCACCGACCTCAACCGCGTCTACATGGACCGCGGCAAGCTCAACGTCAAGCTCTGGTCCCGCGGCACCGCCTGGCTCGACGCGGGCACGCACGAGTCGCTGCTCCAGGCCGGCACGTTTGTCGAAGCCATCGAAGAGCGCCAAGGCATGATGATCTCGTGCCCCGAAGAGATCGCCTACAAGATGGGTTTCATCGACGCCGCGAAGCTGCAAGAAGCCGCCGAGTCGATGAAGAGCAACAGCTACGGCCAGTACCTCTTCCAACTGCTCAACGAAACCCGCGTCGAGCCGTGGATGTAACCGACGCGGCGTGTTGCGCGGCCGGGTGACTTATCCGTCGGCGTCGAGCAGGGCATCAATGTCCCGCTGGGCGTGAAGGACCCGGACAACTTCGATACGAGCTTGGCTTACGAGGTAGAAGATCAGTACGTTGCCAAAGGGTTTTGTGACATTGGCCTTACGCAACCCGTGAAGACGCGGGTGCCGTGTTGGCCATTCGCGACCAAGCCCGGGCTGCGTCAACAAGTCACGCATCACGGCATCCGCCATCGCGAAAAAACGCTCCGCGAGTTCATATCCGCCCTCGGTTTCGTACCAGACATATAGCGCAATCATCTCGGCCCGAGCCACCGGATTGACAAGCAACACGCGATTCAATGGCCACCCGACTTACGGGCTTCGATCTGTCGACGGGCTTCCTGCTTCATCCGCCCCCACTCCGCATCATCCAGCGGGATCGGCGGCCCGCTGTTCAACCCGTCGAGCAACAACTGCTCCAGCCTGTCCTGCGCCGCGCGCTTGCGCTCGTCTCGGATTAGCTGCCGCACGTACTCGGTCGGGGTCGCAAACCCCTTGAGTGCGACCTGTTCATCGACGAACTTGCGGAGCTCGTCGGGCATGTTGACGTTGATTC
>JBITAC010000106.1:0-38232 GCA_044439905.1 Phycisphaerales bacterium JB063
CAATCGTATCAACTCTTCTGCCCCTCGCTCCTGAGGGCGAAACAAAAAATCATCAAAAAAAGGGGCTATGAGCCGCACCGTATCTCGAATCAAGCCATATGTGCTCTTTCGCTTATCTTGAAGATGGCTGAGATATCCTGCAATGTTGGATGCATCATGACGAAGTCGTTCATAGTCGCGGATTGACTGCTCACGTCGCATAGGCGCAAACTTACTAGTGTCATGGAAATGATAAACTGTCCAATTCGATACGGCGTCATATACATGGCCTGCTACACCTCGACCTGTACCCCATGGTGACTGCGCAGGATCATCCTTCTTTGCCTTCAATCGAGACTCAACTTGGCCAGAGCCAATAGTCTTCAAAGCCCCATATCCATGCCCCCCAGTGTATTGCACACGTTCTTCTGTAATCTGGATAGCGCTGTTAGCTGTCGGAGCTAAATCGAACTCATAGACGTTCTCTCCGAACTCAACTCGCGCTTTGATTTCACGCGTAAACTGAGGCCCATTAAAAAACAAGCCATCACCACCACCTTGATCATTCACAAACTTTTGAAACGCTCCATCTGCTAAAGCACGGAGCATGCGGAAAAAATCTACAAAATTACTCTTACCTGCGCCATTCGCACCAATCATCACATTCAACTTGCGAGGATGAAAATTTTCAAGAATCTCAATCGATTTAAATCCTTGGAGGACGACTTTTTTGAGTTCCATGCTCATAGTGACATCCTATTCGCCAAACATGATCCGGCAACCGACACGGCAAACAATTGCGTTACAGCCATTTTCACCCCTTCGCCATGTTGCAGAGAACGGTGTAAAGGATGCCGCCGTTGCGGTGGTCTTCGACTTCGATCGCGGTGTCGATTCGGCATGTAATTTGTGGAGGAGGCATGGGGGGCAAGTTATCGCTTGAACGGCTGGGCGTCCAGTGCATCAGGGCCTGCTTGCGTCTGGAGCCACTCCGCGAGACCCCCCGGCGTGTCGGTGTTGATGAGTTGTAGGCCGGCGTTGTGGAGGCGTTGCCAGGTGTTTGGGTCGTCGGGGGTGGCCCAGATGCGGGCGAGGCGGCCGTGGGTGGCGGCGTCTTGGGACAGGGCGCGGAGGGTGGTGTCGATCGTGTGTTCGGGGTCGTCGGTGGGCTCGGCGAGGTCGAGGAGGGTCCGGGCGGACATGGAGACCATGGGCATGAGGTGGGCTTTGGCGGCGGAGCCGGCGTCGTCGGGCCAGCGGCCGTCGTAGCCGCAGTAGCGTGACCGGGCGCGGGCGATGGCGTCGATCGGGCGGTCGCCGGAGACGACGGCGAGGACGGGGCCGGGGGTAAGGGTGGGCGGCGGCATGCCTTCGCTGTGTTGGGTTTCGTGTTCGTCGGCCGGGTGCTTGACGTGTCGGGCGAGGCCGGGGTACTGGGCGAGGAGAGATTCGAGGGCGAGCCAGGCGTCGTGGCCGCGGTCCTTGAGGTCGACCATGAGGAGGACGGGGACGCCCGAGTCGCGGACCGCCCCGCCGAAGGGGTGGCCGGGCTGTGTGCCGCCGCGCTCCTGGAAGCGTTGCCAGAGGGGGTCGAGGTAGAGGGCCTGGAGGGTGCGGTCGGGCTGGATATCTTCTTCGTCGTGTGCGACGTAGAGGGTGCCGTCGCGGAGGAAGACGTCGGCCTCGATGGAGAGCATGCCGGCGTCGAGGGCGGTGAGGAGCGGGACGGGGTGGTCGTAGTCGTTGTGGGCGTGTCCCATGGGCGCGGCGAGGGCCAGCCGGCCGTCGGGGGACGCGGTGACGGGCGCGGGGGTTGCCGCCCGGGGCGTTGCGGCGCACGCGGACAGCCAGACAGCCGCAACGACCAGGGGCAAGACGGCGAGGAGTCGGTGGAGGCGCATGGTCGGCTGGCCGGTGGGGTTCGTGCTTCGCCATGTTGCTGAGGACACGGGGCTGATTGTATCGGGCTGGCGTGTTGCGATGGTGTACGGGTGGCATTTATACCGTGGGCAGCGTCCCGCCGTCGATCGCGTAGTCGACGCCGGTGATCGCCGAGGCCCGTGCCGATGCGAGGAAGGCCACGAGCTCGGCGACTTCTTCGGGCGAGTTGGGTCGGCCCAGCGGAATGCCGCCGAGCATGTCCATGAGTGCGTGCCGTTGGGTTGCGATGTCGGTGCCCTGCGCCTGGGCCATGCGTTGGATCAGCTTGGCCGCGGCGTCGGTCTCGATGAAGCCCGGCGAGACGCAGACAACCCGGACGCCTTGCGGGCTCAATTCATTGGCGAACCCCTTGCTGTAGGTGGTCAGCGCGGCCTTCGCGGCGGCGTAGGCGAGCGTGGAGTCGTACAGCGGCATCCGTGCCTGGATCGACGAGACATGCACCACCACGCCCGCCCCCCGCTGCGTCATCGCGGGGACCAGTTCGCGGTCAAGGCGGACGGCCGGCAGCAGGTTCAGGCCGAGTTCTTTCTGCCAGACCTGCTCGCTCATGGCGCGGTACCCGCCAGGCGAAGCCGAGGACCCGCCCAGGTTATGCACGAGGATGTCGGGGCTTGCTTGCCGGTCGGCGAGCGCCTGGACGACCGAGGCGATCCCCGCGGCCGTGGAGAGGTCGGCCTTGATGAGCTCGTGCGGGATCGGCGGGTCGGGTGCCTTCCGCGCGGCGACGAACACCCGCGCCCCGCCGAGCGCGAGCCGATCGGCGATGGCCAGCCCCGTGCCTTGGGTTCCGCCGGTCACCAGCGCGGTCCGTCCTGCAAAATCTTCCGATGGATGGTTGAGTGTTTGTTTCATAGGGGAGACGTTATCCCTATGAAATCTCTTGTAAAGTAGGTTCTTGAAGTAAAGCAGGTTTACCCAAGCACACCTATGCCCCCACGCCGCAAGAAACAGCCCACGCCCCATGAGCCGCTGCGAAAAATTCTCGAAATTTTGTCGAGCCCGTGGACGCTGCTGCTGCTGCACACGCTTCACACCCAAGGGCCGACCCGTTTCGGCGAGCTCAAGCGGAAGCTCGGTGGGATCTCGACGAAGACCCTGACCCAGCGTCTGCGCATGCTCGAAGCGGAGGGCATGGTCACGCGCGAGTACGAGCCGAGCGTACCGCCCAAGGTGACCTATGCCTTAGCCGAGCGCGTCCTGGAAATGGACGGGGCGATCATCGAGCTCGAGCGCATCGCCGAACGGTGGTACGGCGACCAGTTTGAATAAAGCGAAACCCTCAAGCGGATCGCTGTGGCAAAGCGATTAGCCCTTCGCCATGTTGCGGAGGACGGTGTGGAGGATGCCGCCGTTGCGGTAGTCCTCGACTTCGACGGGGGTGTCGATGCGGCAGGTGGTCTCGAAGGCGGTCTGGGTGCGGTGGGCTTGATCCATACGGTCAATCCTACCGCTCGTGATGGAATGCGGCGAGTGTGGCGCGGAGGTCTTTGCCGCGGTGGTAGCCGCGCTGGGCAATGAGGTCCAGCAGGGGCGGGACGGCGGAACGGTCTTCCTCGGTCGAGGCGGCGAGGAGGGCCTGCAGGTCGAGGCGGTCTTGCAGGCGTTCGTCGGACTCGGACAGGACCTTCATCGCGATCAGGTGCGGGATGCGGGCGGTGGGCACGGTGAGATCGGGGGCGATCGTGACGGGGGTGGCGGCGGCGACGATCTCGGGCTCGATGCCGCAGGTGGCGCAGATGATGTCGGCGATGGGGTTGCCCTCTTCGGGGTCGGCCCCGGTATCGAAAGGGGCAATGAGACGCATGGTGGCGAGTCGGCCGGCGCGGTCCTGATTGATCTCGGCCTGGGGGCGGTAACCGCGCTGGATGAGGTGGCCCAGGACCTGCTCGGCTTTGTGGTCCGAAGCGACGGAGATGGCGAGGTCGACATCTCGGGTGAAGCGCGGCCCGGTGCGCGCGCCGATGGCAAGCCCGCCGACCAAGGCGAAGGACGCCCCGGCGTCTTGCAGGTCATCGACCAGCCGTCGTGCGAGGATTTCGATCGGTGGGGTCATGCGCCCTGCCGGAGGTATTGCTCGCGCGTAAGTGGGCTTTGGAGCCACTCGTTGAGTCGGCTGTTGATCTGGTCGTCGGATTCGTCGGGGTGTTGCTGGCGGAGCTTGGCGCGCATCATGCGGACGCCGGCGCGGTGGAGCTCGAACGACTGACGCAGACGCGCGGCGACCTTCTCGGGGGACTGGTCTTTGCAGAAGGGTGGCTGCATACGGTTGCTCTGGGGTTGAGTTCCGGGTTTGACTTCCGGGGGTTAGCCCTTCGCCATGTTGCGGAGGACGGTGTGGAGGATGCCGCCGTTGCGGTAGTAGTCGACTTCGACGGGGGTGTCGATGCGGCAGGTGGTCTCGAAGGCGGCCTGGGTGCCATCCGACTTGGTCGCGGTGACTTGGATGGTCTGGCGGGGCTTGACGTCGTCGGTGATCTGGATGTCGAAGGTTTCGGTGCCGTCGAGGCCGAGGGACGCGGCGTCCTGGCCGTCGGCGAAGGTGAGGGGGAGGACGCCCATGCCGACGAGGTTGGAGCGGTGGATGCGTTCGAAGGACTTGGCGATGACGGCCTTGACGTTGAGGAGGTAGGTGCCCTTGGCGGCCCAGTCGCGTGAGGAGCCCATGCCGTAGTCGATGCCGGCGAGGACGACGAGGGGTGTGCCGGCCTGCTTGTAGTTTTGGACGGCGTCGTAGATGTAGCGGACGGGTGCGCCGCCGGCGCCGGCCTTGGGGGCGTCTTCGGGGATGGGGGTGAAGGAGGGCTGGGCGTCGAGGCCGCTGAAGTCGACGGTGAAGCCGCCCTCGGTGCCGGGGGCGATCTGGTTTTTGACGCGGATGTTGGCGAAGGTGCCGCGTGTCATGACCTGGTCGTTGCCGCGTCGGCTGCCGAAGGAGTTGTACATGGAGACGGGGACGCCGTGGTCGTCGAGGTAGCGTGCGGCGGGCGTGCCGCGTTTGATGGCGCCGGCGGGGCTGATGTGGTCGGTGGTGACGGAGTCGCCCAGCTTGGCGAGGACGCGAGCGCCGGTGATGGGGGCGATGGGCTTGACGTCCTGGGTCAGTCCGACGAAGAACGGCGGCTCCTGGACGTAGGTGGAGGCGTCGTCCCAGGCGTAGAGCTGGCCCTCGGGGGCGTCGATCTGCTGCCAGGCCTGCGGGCCGGCGAAGACGTCTTTGTACTGCTCGATGAACTGCTCGCGTGTGACGCAGGTGGCGACGAGGTCCATGACTTCTTGCTGGGTGGGCCAGATGTCTTTGAGGAAGACGTCGTTGCCGTCTTTGTCGGTGGCGATGGCGTCGTTCTGCAGGTCGATGTTGACGGTGCCTGCGATGGCGTAGGCGACGACGAGGGGCGGCGAGGCGAGGTAGTTCGCGCGGACGTCGGGGGAGACGCGGCCCTCGAAGTTCCGGTTGCCCGAGAGGACGGAGGTGGCGATGAGGTCGTTGTCGTTGATGGCCTTGGAGATCGGTTCGGGCAGCGGGCCGGAGTTCCCGATGCAGGTGGTGCAGCCGTAGCCGACGGTGTGGAAGCCGAGGGCTTCGAGGTCGTCGGTGAGGTTGGCTTTGTTGTAGTACTCGGTGACGACGGTGGAGCCGGGGGCGAGACTTGTTTTGACCCAGGGCTTGCGCGCCAAGCCGCGAGCGGCTGCTTTGCGTGCGACGAGTCCGGCGGCGATCATGACCTCGGGGTTAGAGGTGTTGGTGCAGGAGGTGATGGCGGCGATGACGACGTCGCCGTGGGTGAGCTCGAACGATTCGCCGTCGTAGGTGACTTGGGCGGAACTGGGGGGCTCCATGGTACTGGTTGCTGAAGCAACCAGTCCGGGGGCGGGGCCGCCTTCGGCGGTCATGGACTGAGGGGTGGAGTCTTTGGCGGTTGTGGTTTTGCCGAAGGTGGTGCTGAGGTCGTTTTGCCAGTTGCTTTGCATCGCGCTGAGGTCGATGCGGTCCTGCGGGCGCTTGGGGCCGGCGAGGGCGGGCTCGACGGTGGCGAGGTCGAGCTCGAGGGTGTCGGTGTAGACGATGGCTGCTTCTTCCTCGGCGGTGCGCCAGAGTCGGTTGGCCTTGCAGTACTGCTCGACGGTGTCGATGAGTTTTTCGTCTCGGCCCGAGAGGTGGAGATAGTCGAGGGTTTTCTGGTCGACGGGGAAGAAGCCGATGGTCGCGCCGTACTCGGGGGCCATGTTGGCGATGGTGGCGCGGTTGGCGAGGGGCATGTCGTCGAGGCCGTCGCCGAAGAACTCGACAAACTTGCCGACGACGCCGTGCTCTCGGAGGATCTCGGTGACGCGCAGGACCATGTCGGTGGCGGTGACGCCCTCGGCGAGCTTGCCGGTGAGCTTCATGCCGACGACCTCGGGGATGAGCATGTAGATGGGTTGGCCGAGCATGACGGCCTCGGCTTCGATGCCGCCGACGCCCCAGCCGACGACGCCCAGGCCGTTGATCATGGTGGTATGGGAGTCGGTGCCGACGAGGGAGTCGGGGTAGAGGTCGGGGGCGGAACCCGGTGGGACTGAAGCCCCACCGCCTTGTTCGTTTTGCCAGACGACTTTGGCGAGGTACTCGAGGTTGACCTGGTGGACGATGCCGGTGGCGGGCGGGACGACGGCGAAGTTGTTGAACGCCTGCTGGCCCCACTTCAGGAAGGTGTAGCGTTCGTTGTTACGCTCAAACTCTTTGTCGGCGTTGACGGTGAGCGCGACGCCGGAGGCGAAGGCATCGACCTGGACGGAGTGGTCGATGACGAGGTCGCACTGCACGAGGGGGTTGACCTTCTGCGCGTCGGCGTCGTTGCCGGTCATGCGGACGATGCCCGAGCGCATGGCGGCGAGGTCGACGACGGCAGGGACACCTGTGAAGTCTTGCAGCACGACGCGGCCGGGCTTGTGGGGGATCTCGGTCTCGCCGACGTCCTTGGCGTTGTAGTTGGCCAGGGCCTTGACGTGGTCTTCGGTGACGACGTAGTTGTCGAGGTTGCGGAGGACGGCTTCGAGCAGGACGCGGATGGAGATGGGGAGCTTGGAGATATCGCCCACGGCGTCGAGCTGGTAGATCGTGCGGTCGCCCAGCGGGGTGCTGAGGGTGGTGCGTGCGTTGAAGGGGTCGTTGTTGGCGGGGGTGGTCATGGGGGGAAGCTTTCTGCGGGTCGGTCCGCACCCTCGTTTCGCTCAGGCGCGGCGTATCCATGGGCTTACGGCGGATGTTGTGCTCCGGTGCAGCTACCGCCGAGCGTTCCATCATCGGGCGCTTGGGGGTTGGAAGCAAGTAGCGTGGGTTGGGGCGTACCAGACGCTTCGCTCGCGGACTCGCTCAGCGTCGGCGTGAGGGGCGTGTTGCGTCGGGCTACTCGTCCTGGACGGGCTCGAGGTCGTCCGGGATAAGCGCGGCCCGGAGCGGGACGGGTGTATCGTCGCGGTCCGCGCTAACCCGGACAAACCAGACGTCACCTGCCTCTACATGGAACATGAGCGCTTCGTTACCGCGCTGGCCCCCGCGGTTTCGGTTCATGGTGTAGCGGGGGTCGGCGAACTGCCCGTCGGGGAAGGCGCTGAGCATGACCTCGTTTCTGCCCGCGCGGGAGACGACGACAAGCGTGCCGGGCTCCTCGGCGACGAGCCGGACCCAGCCGACGTTGTCTTCGACCTCAAGCTGCACGGCCTGCCCGATCGCGAGGTCGTCGGCGATCTCGGTGGGGTCCACGGGCGGCGGTGGTGGCGGCGCGGGGATGACGGGCACCGCGGGCTGGACGGGCACAACCTCGCCGACCTGCTCGAAGGCGACCCAGGCCCCGCCGATCTGCACGGGTGTTTCGGTTTGCCCGACAATGTTCATCTCGATGCGGTAGTCGCCGGCCTCGGGGAGTGGGACGGTGAGGTAGGACAGGCCGGGCATCGCGCCGGCGGGGTTACCGAATTCGTCGACGACGATGCGAGCGCCGAGGTTGGGGTTGGGCGCGTTGCCGTTGACAAACCCGCCGGGGACATTGGCACCCTGCGCATCGGTGAGGCGGAGTTGGACCTGGGCCTGGTTGTCGGGCAGGTAGGTGAGGAGCGTGAGCATGCCGGCGGCGTCGGCGTGGAAACGGAAATCGGTGCGGCCGGGCTCGACCTCCATGGTCTCGCCGATGATGAGGTCCTGCGCCTCAACCAAACTGGGGTGGTCGCCTTCGCTTTCGTCGGCCTCGCCGGCGCCGGGGTCGGCGAAGAGCTCGTCGTCGCCAGCGGCCGGCGTTTGCTCGGCGGGTGCCTGGTCGGCGGGCTGCGCGTCGGCCGGGGGGGCGTTGTCCTGCGCGGCGATATGTGCGACAGGCGCGGCCGCACCGAGGGCGAGTGCGACAAGCAAGGCGGCGTTGGAGAAGCGTGCGGTCATGGCAAGACTCGTGCGGCGTTCGCGGAGATCGGGGCGTTGCGTTGGCGTGATACGGCTGGGCGTCGCGCGGGCTTTACTCGCTGGTGTCGATGAACTGCGAGCGGGTGGAGAAGTCGATGTCCTGGCCGCCGCTGAGCCCGCGAACCTTCATGAACACGGTCTGCCCTTCGAACATCTCAAGCATGATGCGTTCGTTGCCGACGCTGCCGTTACGGTCCTGGTCGGAGTAGTCGAAGTAGTTTTGGAAGTCGCCGTCGTGGTAGGCCTCGATAACGAGGTCGCCGCCGTCGGCCGAGGTGTTGAAGAGGAGGATGCCCTCGGTCGGCGCGGTGAAGGTGAACCACTGCTCGACCGGGCCGGCGGCGGCGATGGCGGCGTCCTGCGCCTCATCCGGCGTGATCTCAATCGCATCGTCGGGGGTGAGCGGCGCCATCGCTTCGAGCCCATCAAAGGCGAGGAACGACGAGCCGATCCAGAACGCCCCGCCCGCCCCCAAGGGCTCGACCACCACGCGGTAGCTGCCCGCCTCGGGCAGCGGGACGGCCAGGTGCTCGGCTCCGGTGTTGCCGCCGAAATCGATATCGCAGCGTGCGAGCTGGTGGCCCGTCTCGGTGTAGACCTCGATGGTCATGTCGTCGCGGTTCTTCGCCCGCACCGCCACTGTCAGCAGGCCCGGGCTCTCGACCTCGACGCGGAAGCTGCTGGGGTCGCCGTCGCGCGTGACGTCATCGGTGACCGCACACATCGCAAGCTCGGGCAGGCCGGCGAGTTCGTCGTTGAACTGGCGGGCGATCCCGTTGAATTCGACCCCGGGCTGGATGAGCAGCTGCGCCGCGTTGCCCTGCACCGCCACCGCCCGGCGGATCCGCACGGCCGGCTGCGCGGGGATCGCTTCCTGCACGACCTCGTCGTCCACCTGCTCGGCCGACTCTTCCGCTTCGAGCGCGTCGGCGGCCTCCTCCTCGGCCTGGGCCTGAACCTGGGCGACCTCTTCGGGCCCGGCCGGCTCGGAGGCGGGCGTTTGCGCGGGCGTCTCGCCCTGCTGCGCGAAGAGCGGCGACACCGCACAGGCAAGCAGGCCGGCGGCGAGCATCGAGGTGGTGTACTTCATCGGGGTGTCCTTCCCAAAGGGGGCTGGTCGTTGGCGTTGTGTTCGTTGTTTTCGTGTGCTCGCGGGACGTTTCATAGGGGCCGCTACTCCGGGGCCGGGATCCACCCCGAGCGTACCTCAACTTCGCAGCGTTCCCCGCTGCGCATCTCGACACGCACGTAGTACGTCTGGCCCGCGACGGCGTCGACGATGATGCCCTCGTTCGCGACCGAGCCGTTCATATCGCTATCCACCGTCTCGATCGGACGCTGGTAGTCGTTGAGGTTGAACGACGACATCGTGATGTCCCCGCGGTCCGCGTTCGCGAGCACGACGAGTTGGCCGTCCGCGGTCGCCTCGAACCGGCACCAGAGGTAGTACTGGTCCGCGTCGGCCTGGTCGATCTCGCCGGTCAGCATGCGGTCGGGCACGAGCACCAGCTCGTTCTCGGGCATCGGTCGTGGGATCACCCGCGCACGAACACCCTCGACCTGCGGGAACGGGATCCACTCGCCACCCAGCACAAGCTCGCCCCCACTCAGCACACCCAGGCGTACGGTGTACTCGCCCGCCTGGCCGATCGGGATGAGCGCGTGCCGCACCGGCGACGCGCCGCCCTCAAACCTGCGGTTACTGTCCCAGTCCAGCTGCCGGCCGTGCACATCGATGATCTCGACCGAGGTCGTCGTCGCCCCGCTGTACGCCACCGTCAGCATGCCGGGCCCGTCCGCGACAAACGGCAGCTCAAGCGTCGTGTCGGGCACCAGCTCATACGACTGTGTCGCGCCCATCGGCAGGTACAGCGCGCTGCCGTCCGGGGCCTCGCGCACCACCGCGTTATCCGTATTGATCGCGGACCCGAGCTCAACCGAATCCCCGAACATCATTTCGATGTCCTCGATCGGCACCCCCTCCTGCATCAGCTCCTTGATGATCTGCTGGCGAAACGCCTCCTCGTCGTCTTGCACCATGAAGACCGCGACGTCCTCGGCCTCAACGACGACATCGCCGACGACCTCCACCGCCACCCCGGGGGCGTCCGCCTCGGCACCGTCGTCCTGACCCACCGCCGTCGCCAGCATCGCCAGCGACAGGCACGCCCCCCCGCCCAGCGCCCAGGTTGTTTTCCGCTGCGTCATACCGGCCTGCCTTTACTCTTGATCGATGCGAATCGCCTGCCAGACCACGCCCCACTATACCTTTCGATACGCCTTGGACGCGACAAACGTTCGTGCGGTTCCCGTAAAACCGCCCCCGACACCGCTACACTAGCCCCGTGAAACCGCCCCACCCCCCGCGTCCGATCGTGCTGCTGGGCCCCACCGCCGGGGGCAAGAGCGGGCTTGCGCTCGAGCTGGCCACCCGACTGGGCGGCGAGATCATCGGTGCCGACTCCATGCAGGTCTACCGCCACCTCGACGCCGGCACCGCCAAACCCACCCGCGCGATGCGCCAGCAGGTCCCCCACCACGGCGTCGACATCGTTGAACCCACCGAGCGTTTCACCGTCCACGACTGGCTCACGCTGGCAACCTCAGAGATCGAACGCATCCAGCAGGCCGGCGGCACCCCCATCGTCGTCGGCGGCACCAACCTCTACCTCAAAGCCCTGCTCGATGGCATGTTCGACGGCCCGGGGCAAGACCCCCACTTCCGCGCCTCGCTCGAAGCCAGCGAAACCCCCGCGCTGCACGAACGCCTCGCCCGAGTCGACCCCGATACCGCCCAGCGCCTCAAGCCCGCCGACCGTCAACGCATCGTCCGCGCCCTTGAGGTGTATGAGCTAACCGGCAAGCCCATCAGCGCCCTGCAGACACAGTGGGAGGGGCAGGGGGCAAGGGACCAAGGGGCCAAGGGGTCGAGTGAAAAGCCCGAAACCCCGGCCTCGCCACACTCGACCACACCCCCCCGCCTGCTCGGCCTGCGCTGGGCCGCTGAGGACATCAACCCCCGCATCAACCTCCGCGTCAAAGCCATGTTCTACCCCGACAAGGTGGACGAGCAACTCGCACAGGAAACCTGCATCAACGGCGAATCCCTTGTCGACGAGGTCAAACGCCTCAAAGACGAAGGCCACTTTGATCCCATCACCGCCCCACGCCAAGCCGTCTCTGAGCCATGCAAGGGGGCGGACCACCCCACCGCCCCGAACCAGGCCCGCGAAGCGCTCGGCTACAAGCAACTGCTGGCGGTGTTCGAAGGCACCGACCCCAAGCTCACGACCCTCGACGACGCGTTCGAGCGGACCAAGATCCTCACCCGGCGATTCGCCAAGCAGCAGCGGACCTGGCTCAAGCGGTTTGCTCAGGTGCACTGGATCGACTGCCCGCCCGCAGGGGTGCCTACTCACGCCGCCGACGCCCAAAGTGTCGCCGACCAGGCCCTCGCGTGGGCGTCCAGCGATGCATGAGCCCGGCCCGCACCCCCGCCCGGCAGCCCCAAGCGCCCCCCCGCTGACCCAACGCCACGAAACCCTGCCACGAACATTATTCGTAAATGCTGTATTCCACAATATTTACGAAATCCGCTTGACATCCGCCCCTTGCCCTGCTCAAGTGTTCCGCCCGTCCGGGGCGATAGACCGCCATAGGATGAACCGGCCGACGGCCCCTGAAAAGCTCCGCCCCGGAATAAAAACGGGGGTCGGCGGATTCGTTGGCCGAGCCCCAAACGCCCCCCCACAACGACTCCTCACGCGATAGCAAACCCCGATATGGCCAAGAAAACGACCAAGAAGAAGTCCAGCAAGAAAAAGACCACGACGCGCAAGAAGGCCGCGTCGCGGGGACGCTGGACCGCCAACCCCAAGGCCGCCGAGGGCAAGCACCTGGTCATCGTCGAATCGCCGACCAAGGCCAAGACCATTAACAAGTACCTCGGGCCGGGCTACCACGTCATGGCCAGCGTCGGCCATGTCCGGGACCTGCCGCCGCGCAACCCCAAAGGCGTCAAGCGACCCGTCCCCGGCGTCGACCTCGACAACGACTTCGAGCCCGACTACGAGGTCATGGCCGACTCGAAGAAGACCGTCAGCGAGCTGCGTCAAGCCGCCAAGCTCGCCCAGGATGTGTGGTTCGCGACCGACCTCGACCGCGAGGGGGAGGCGATCGCCTGGCACGTCGCCCACGCCCTGAAGTACCCCGTCAAGGACGCCAAGCGCGTCGTCTTCAACGCCATCACCAAGAAGGCCATCGAAGACGCCTTCAGCCATCCGCGCCCGCTCGAAACCAACCGCGTCGATGCGCAGCAGGCCCGGCGGATCCTCGACCGCATCGTCGGCTACCAGGTCTCCCCGCTGCTGTGGAAGAAGGTCGCCGGGGGCCTCAGCGCTGGCCGGGTCCAGTCCGTCGCCACACGCCTGGTCGTCGAACGCGAACGCGAGATCGAGGCCTTCATCCCCGACGAGTACTGGCGCATCGGCGGCATCTTCGCGACCGATGCAAAGCAGGCCCCGGCACTCGCCCAGCAATGGAACGACTTCTTCTACGTCGGCGAAGACGAGAACGACAAGACCGTCAAAGAACAAAACGCCTGGCTCAGCGAACGCGCCTGCCTGCGCAGCGAACTGGTCGAGTTTGAAGGCCAAGCATTCAAGCCCACCGACCGCAAGCAGGCCCTCGCCGCGGCCCAGGCGCTGGGCTTCGCGAAGACCGACACCAGGGAGTGGGAAGACGAGAAGGGCAAGGGGCCGGCCAAAGACCGCTGTATCTATCTGGGCGGTATCGCTCAAGACGCGCCGGTGTTCGCGATCGAGTCCATCGAGACCAAACGCACGACCAGCCGACCCTCACCGCCGTTCATCACCTCGACCCTCCAGCAGCAGGCCTCCACGCGCCTGGGCTTCCAGCTCAAGCGCACGATGCGCGTCGCCCAGCAGCTCTACGAAGGGATCGACCTCAAGGGCGCACGCGGGCAGACCGGCCTCATCACCTACATGCGTACCGACTCGACGTACCTCTCGCCCGAAGCCATCAACATGGCCCGCGACTACGTCCAGTCCAAGCACGGCGGCGCGTACCTCCCCGACAAACCCAACTTCTACAAGTCTTCCAACAAAGACGCACAGGAAGCCCACGAAGCGATCCGCCCCACCGACGCAACCATCACCCCCGAGTCGATCCGCGGCGTGCTCAGCGACGAGCAGTTCAAGCTCTACGACCTGGTCTGGCGCCGCTTCGTCGCCTGCCAGATGGTGCCCGCGAAGTGGGACTCGACCGCGATCACGATCAAGCCCGACCGCGTCGACGCACGCTTCCGCGCGACCGGCCGAACGCTCGTGTTTGACGGCTTCCTCAAGGTCATGGGCATCCCCAAGTCCGACGACGTCATCCTCCCGCCGCTCGAAGAAAACCAGGCGCTCGGGCCCGTCGACCTCAACCCGACCCAGCACTTCACCAGCCCCCCGCCCCGCTACAACGAGGCGTCGCTCCAGAAGAAACTCGAAGAGGAAGGCATCGGCCGACCGTCCACCTACGCCGCGATCATCGGCACGATCCAGGACCGCAAGTACGTCGAGACCGTCACCCCCCGCGACCGCCGACTCCGCGCGACCGACATGGGCAAGGTCGTCACCGACATGCTCGTCCAAGCCTTCCCCACCATCCTCGACGTCGGCTACACCCGCGAGCTCGAGTCCCAGCTCGACCAGATCGAGTCGGAAAACAAGGACTGGCGCAAGACCCTGCACGAGTTCTACGACCCGTTCAAGGACGCGCTCGAGGACGCCCACAAGAACCTCCAGCACGCCAAGGCCGAGACACTCCCCGCGCCCGACGACCTGGTCTGCCCCAAGTGCGGCGCGCCCACGTGCTATCGGTTTGGCCGCAACGGCCGATTCCTCAGCTGCACCCGCTTCAACCTCCCGCCCGAGATGGTCAGTGTCGAGGGCTACGAGGGCAAGTACGAGCTCTACAAGGCACGCGGCAAGGCCCGGCCCCAGATCGTCGACCCCGAGACCGGCGACAAAATCGGCTGGATGAAGCTGACCAAGGACGACAAAGACGCGTTCATGGCCATCAGCAACGCGATGCCCGAACGCTGCGAGTACGCCGCCCCCATCGACAGCGAGGGCCGGCCCATGGAGCCCGAGCAGACCGACATCCTCTGCCCCGACCCGCCCATCGGTGACGGCCAGCCGATGATCAAACGCACCGGGCGTTTTGGCCCGTTCCTCGCCGCGGCCAGCTACCCCGATGTGCAGTACATCGTGAAGCTCAACGCGAAGACCGGCGCCGTCGAGCTGCCCAAGCCCCCGCCGATGGACACGGACCTCAAGTGCAGTAAGTGCGACTCGATGCTGTATGTGCGTGACTCGAAGCGCGGGCTGTGGCTGAGCTGTTCGAGCTTCCCCAAGTGCCGCGGGCGCGAGAGCTTTGGCAAGCTGGAGGAGGACAAGCAGGCGGAACTTGAGAAGGCCTGGAAGCAGCACCTCAAGGACAACCCGCTGCCCGACATCCGCACGACCGACGGCCGGGTGCTCGAGGAAGGCGACAACTACATCCCCATCGTCGCCGGCCAGGACGAGCCGGCGGAAGTCGAGGCCTGACCCAGCCATCGGCCATCGGCAGCGCCCAGGCATGGCCGGGCCACGCCGCGTGTGAAACTGGATAAGACAGCTGACCTATGCCGGAAAACGCTAGGCCCTGCGGCCCGGGCGTGTTATCCTGCAAGGCGATTCATCGAACTGATTTGAGCTGCGGCACCCGGGGGGATCTTCATTTCTATCGGTGGACAGCGGCAGCGATGCGACACCCGCCGGTCCGGGGCGGCATCCGCGATCGCCCACATCTTGAGGAGAACACCATGCACCGACGATACCACCGGCGACTCGCCATCACGTTTTCAACCGCGGCATTGCTGCCGGCGTCGGCGCCAGCGCTGGCGCAGGGATTCGACTACCGCATGGTGGCGTTGACCGACCAGCTCGCGCCGGGCGTGCCGGGCATGGAGTTCAACACCTTTCGCCCGCCCACCTCGTTCGATGTCTACGCCGCGCCGGTGATCAACGCCGCGGGCGACCTCGCGTTCTGGGCCAACCTTAACCCCGTGGGCGGCGGGTCGACCGGCAACGCGGTGTTCTTCGAGCAAGACGGCGTCATCACCCCCCTCGCCGTGGCGGGCCAGTCCATCCCGACCCTCGCCGGCGCGACGTATGACACGGTGCTCGGGCGTCGGCTCATCATCGACCACGCGGGCGGCGTCGCGTTCAACATCCAGTACGACCACGCCGACGGCTCGGGGCAGGCCATCATGGTCGGCGGGGCCGTGCCGCTGCGCACCGCGGTCCACACCGGCCAAACCGTGCCACAGGACGACCCGCTCTCGCTCGTCTTCGGCTGGGAGT
Source organism: Phycisphaerales bacterium JB063 (assembly GCA_044439905.1). Taxonomy (GTDB): domain Bacteria; phylum Planctomycetota; class Phycisphaerae; order Phycisphaerales; family Phycisphaeraceae; genus JAHQVV01. The sequence goes on from JBITAC010000106.1 coordinate 15,766, forward strand.
TCGACTCCATCGGGTTCGGCATCAACTTCCTCAACCCCTACAACGGCGAGGAGTTCGCCTACAACGCCAACAGCGTCGCCTTCCAGGCCTCCATCCAAAACCCCGACGGGCCCGGCAACCTCCAGGGCATCTGGGTCGAAAGGCCAAGCTCCGCCACCCCCAACGGCCTCGAGCTAGTCGCACGCAGCGGCGCCGACACCGACTTCAACCCGCAAGACCGGCTGGTCCTCAGCGGCTACGGCGAGGTCGGCTTCATCACCGGCGTCAGCCCCGAAGACGCGGGCGCCTTCACCGCCTTCGCCACCTACACCGCCGACATCAGCTACATCGCGCAGACCGGGTCCGAGGCCGGCGGAGACACCACCTTCACCGGGTTCTCCGGCAACCCCGCCATGAACAACGCCGGCCAAGGCGCGTTCGTCGCACGATTCAACGACCTGCCCGCGAGCGACTCGGGCATCTTCAAGTCCAACGACCCCAACGGCATCATCGCCACCGAAGGCATCATCGCCAACGGCACGCCCGACCTCTCCGGCGACGGGTTCTCCGACTTCGTCTTCCGAGACTTCGGCAACGCCTCCGAACCGCTGATCAACGGCAACGGCAACGTCGTCTTCTGGGCACGCGCCTCAACACCCGACAACTCCATGTCCTTCACCGGCCTCTGGTCCGACCGCACCGGCAACCTCACCTCACTCGACCCCGTCATCATGACCGGCCAGCAGGTCCCCGGGCTCGAGGAAGGCACCACCTTCAGCAATATCGCACTGGGCAATATCGATAACGTCGTCATCAACGCCAACGACGACGTCGCCTTCTTCGCACAGTTCACCCGGCCCGACAGCTCGCTCGACGCCGGCCTCTTCGCCGAGGTCGACGGCCAACTCGAACTCATCGCCGCCACCGGCGAACTCTGGCAGATGCCCGACGGATCAACCCGCACCATCACCGGCATCAGCTTCCTGGGCGGATCGGGCAACCAGGACGGACGCCCCAGCGGGTTCAGCGACCACGGCGAAATCGCTTTCCGGCTCGACTTCAACGGCGGGTCCAGCGGGCTCTTCGTCGTCAACACCCTGGACTTCCTCGCGGGCGACCTCAACGGCGACGGCTTTGTCGGCGTCGAAGACCTCGACATCCTCCTCGCCAACTGGGGCAGCAGCGTCCCCACCAGCAACCTCACCCTCGGCGACGCCTCAGGCGACGGATTCGTCAACCAGGTCGACCTCGACATCGTCCTCAACCACTGGGGCGACGGCGTCCCACCCGCCAACGTCCCCGAACCCGGCGGCGCGGCGCTGCTGACGCTCGGCACACTCGCCCTCCTCAGACGACGCCGACGGCCTTCTCGATAACACCGCCCCCGTTCCGCACCACTGCGCCGCCGCACGCCGACGCCGAGCCCGCGAAGCCTCTGGTCACCCGCGTGAAACTCAACCCCAAACGATTACTCACCAGCGCCGCGTTCATCGCCTTCTTCTGCATCGTCGGCGCAGTCGGCGGCGTGCTCTATCCCTACACCGAACTGTTTTTCAACAACGATCTCAGCCAACGCCAGCGGGAACGCCACACCGACACCGCAATGACCGACGACGGCGACAAGGTAAAGCGTCGCGCGATGTGGGGCGCGATTTACTTGGGCGGGCTGAGTACGCTGGTGCTGGCGATGCAAGCGGCTCGGAAACCAGACGACACTTAGTATGCGCGTGACGTAAAATCTGAACGAAACCAGATTGGAAAACAAGGCATGCCCCAACCCAGTGATGTAGTCGCCGGTATCCAAAAACGTCCAGCGATGTACATCGGCGACACGAATGAGCACGGCATTAGGCAACTGATCTTTGAGCTGGTCGCCAACGGTATTGACCAGTTTCTCGCGGGCCGAGCGACGCAGGTAAGTGTTGATTTCCGAAACGATCTTGAGATCTCTGTCGTAGATGATGGGCCCGGCCTACCGGCTTATGGCGAAGACAGCGACGCGATCGATCAGTGGTTCATGCATTATCACAATAGCCCCAGCGCCACGGGGCATGCGCCACATGTCCATCTCTCACACTTGGGGTCGGGGCTCGTCGTTATCAACGCACTATCCGAATCCCTGGAAGTCACATCAACGCGGGAACAACAGGCCTGGACGCTCAAGTTCAGCCGAGGAGAACTCGTCAACAAACAACGAACCAATCAACCCAACACGCCCCCGGGGTGCCGATACCGATTCATCCCGGACCGGGAGATTTTTCAATCCGCGCGGCCCCGCGAATCAGTCTTGCGTTCGATGCTGCTCGAAGCGGTCCACCTGCATCCGGGCCTGACAATCGGTTTCCGTGATGAACGATTCCGCGCGGCCAGTGGCATGGGCGACCTCATCCAGTTGATCGCCAGAAACACGGGATTCGGCTCCATGGGCTATCGCGATCCCTTCCACTTTCGTAAGACGCTCCATGGTGTCTCCATCAATGCTGCCGCGATGGGCTGCGCACAAGATGACCCCACCTACTACCTGTCGTGGGCGAACGGCATCCGGACGCCAGGCCACGGGGACCACCACCTCGGACTGCATGACGCCCTGTCCGAGATGGGCTGGAAGCCTTCGGCCGCACTCATCAGTGTCATCTTTCATGACGCGCGTTTCGCTGGACCAACACGCGACCGACTCATCGCGCCGCATGTACGCGAGATCGTCAGAAACGCCCTCGCCCCTGCGATGGAGTCTTTCCGAATCGGCTGAGTTGACAGTCGAGGGGGATGTCTACCCGACGCGGCGGAAGCCAGAGACGGGTGACATATGACACAGTCAGTCCGTGTCTGGGGAGGCTCCATCCCCGCGTAGCCGGTCGCCGACGCCGCGTAGGAGATTGCCGCCGCGCTCGATCAGACTGCCTTCGGGGCCAAGCAGCGGGGCCAGCGCTTCGCGGTGTTCTTCGTCGATGCCGTCCAGGATGCTCGCACGCAGCTTGTCTTCGCCAAGCTGCAGGTACTGCCCGGCGATCTGGCGTGCGCCGGCGTCCATCAGCGTCTGCACCAGCTGCTCGCGATCGAGCGCGAGACGCGGTGCGCCCAACTCGCCCGTCACGCCGAACCGGATCGGCAGGTTGTCCAGCGTCACCGCGTCCACGTCGGGCAGCGCGACGACCGTGTCGGTGATCGACAGCACCATGGGCAGGTCGATCCCCGCCTCCGACCAGCCGCCGTCGAGCGCGACCGACCAGGCCCCGCCCGACACGGTGGCCTGGCTGCCCAGGTCCATCGCGCCCAGCGCGGCGTCGACGCTCTGGTTGCGCAGCGCAAAGCTCAGCTCGGACGCCAGCCCGCTGCCGCGCGGCGCGAGGGTGGCATCGAGCGCGAGGGTCTGGCCCGACGTGTTGAGCACCACACGCGGCCGCTCGGACACAAGCCCGGGGTGGGTCGAGAGGTTCGTCGCGTGCACATCGGTCGTCTCACCCACAGGCCAGTCGGCACGGATCGTATTGATCTTCAGGTCGCGCACGAGCAGGGTCGGTGCGCCTTCGATCAGATGCGCAGCCCGCACGTTCGCGTAGCCCAACTGCTCGGCCCGGTCGCGCGCCCGGCCACGGATCGTGCCGCTGTCGTCATCCTTCCCCGCGATCCCGCGCAGCCGATCCAGCAGGTCGCGCGCCGTTTCAAGCCGGTTGCGCCAGACCTTCCCCGTCTCGAACCACTCCTCAAGCGTCTTGCCCTCGCCCGTGCTTGGGGGCGGGTCGGGCGTCGGCTCGCCAATGCGCCGGCCCGGAAACGCGCGCGGCACACCCGCCTGCGCATCGTCGATCACCACGCTGTCGAGTGTGATCCGCTTACGCAGCAGGTCGCTGGTCGAGATGTCGGCCGTCAACCGGGTCGCGCGGAGCATGTCCGTATCCAGCGCGTTCGGGTCCGCCACCGCCAACCGCCCCACCGTCATCTTGCCCGACGCGAGGTCGATCTCCGCGTCGTCGATGTCCACGGTCGCGCCGGTAAAACGCTGGAGCCCGTCCTGCATCGCCCACGCGACGATCGGGCCCGAGCCGAACTGCTGAACCACAAACAGCAACGCCGCCAGCAGCAGCGCAAACACGATGCCCAGCGGGCGGACGGGGTTGCCAAACTTCTTCTGCTCCATGAGCTCGGCGTAGGACTGCTTCGCCTTGCCGCCAAAGAACACCCACGACAGCATCTTGACCCAGCCCTTGCCCGCCCAGTCGTGGTACTTCTTCGAGTCCGTTTCAAGCTTCGCCATCTGCGATCGGAACCGGCGGAGCAGCCAGACCAGTGACACGCCAAAGCCCGCGCCGAGCCCGCCGCCCAGCACGATCCCCCCGGCGGTCGTGTAGTACTCAAACCCCATGAGCGCGGTCACCGGCGTGTTGATCAGCCAGCGGAACGTCGACTCCATGGGACCATCGACCAGCAGCAGCCCGAGCTGGAACGAGATCGGCAGCAGCAGGTACGACAGCAGCTTCGCAACGCCGGCGGTAAACGTCGCGACGAAAAAGTTAGCGTTGAGGATGGCCAGGAGCATGAGCAACAACGCAAGCCACAGCGGCCCATGCGCGACCGACGGCGCGAAGCCGATGAGTCCGCCGAGCATGGCCGCGCTGATGACCTGGTACGGCTTGACCGAGCCGCGCAGGGTCTTGCCGATTTTTCGCCAGAAGAACATAAAACGGTTCCTGTTGCGTGCTTGCCCTCATCATAGACGCGCGGGCTCGGCTTAGTCGCCCGCGAGACGGGTGTAGCGCTGGCGGTACGCGCTAGGCGTGCAGTCGAATTGCACGGCAAAGTTCTTGGTGAACACCTCGGGCGATCGGAAGCCGGCGAGCCTGGAGATGTCGGCGATACTCTTGCCCGTCTCTTCGAGCAGTTGGCGTCCGCGGTCGAGCTGGACCCGGCGGATCTCGCGGGCCGGGGTGCTGCCCGTGGCCTGCTGGAAGCGTGTCTCGAACGTGCGCCGGCTGCAAGGCAGGCGTTTGACCAACTGCTCGACATTGAGCCCTTTGCACGCGTGCTCGTGGATCGTGCGTAGCGCCGCGTTGACCAGTGTGTCCTGCGAGGCGTAGTGGTCGGTGGACTGCTGCGTGATGACGTTGCTTGGCCGGATCAGGACCGGCTCCTCGGGCGGCTTGCCCCGCAGCATGTCGTGCAGCAGCTGGGCGGCGCGTCGGCCGCAGCGCTGGCCATCGAGCATGATCGACGACAACAGCGGGTCCGACAGCGTGTTGGTCACCTCGTCCGCGCCGGTCGACAATACCGCTACATCCTTGGGCACATCGAGCCCGACCACACGGCACGCCTCGGTAATCTGCCGACCGCGCGTGTCGTCCCACACAAACACCGCCAACGGGCCGCGCCGATCCGCCAGCCAGCGCGCCATCGAATCGCGCTGCAAAGGCCAGGGCAATCCAGCGCGGACCGCGCCATCGTCGAACGGGTCCTGCGCCGTGCAGCCGTCCTGCGCTAAGCGTTCGGCAAAGCCGCGTTTCATCAGGTCGGTGTACCCCTGCCGAGGACGCGACGACGTGATGTAGGCGAATTGATCGAAGCCCCGGCCGAGGTAGTACTCCGCCGCCATCTGTCCCGTGAGGTAGTCGTCGGTCGTGCACGTCTGCACGTGGGCCGAGGTATGCAGATAGCTCGCGACGTTAACGACGGGCACGCCCAAGGACTCGAAGTACGCCAGGTCCTCGTCGCCCGTGATCCGCGCGATCACGCCCTCGCACGGCTGGTGCGCCGGCAGGCGGCAGGGCTCGTACTTCCCGCGGGGCAACACATCCAGCAGCCAGTCGGGCTGCGCAAGCGCGTACGCGCCCACGCCCTTGACCAGGTCCATCCCCCATGACGTCGAGGTCTCGATGAGTAGTGCGATCTCAGGCATGCCCACATCATGCCCGATTAGCGCAACCTTGACAACGTAAATATCTGGTTACGCAGGCGCTTGAGCTGCAATAACTAGCGTAAATCTCATTGTTTTTACGCAATTCGACAGATTTAGTGCGCCGCGTTCTATACCTTTTCCCGCCGTGTTCTGGCATACTTCGGGCATCGAATTCGCGGGCGTGTGGCCCGGTGATCGCAGCCCAAAACGGGCAGGCAACGACCTCTACTTTAGGAGAATGACGATGAATCGCTTCAATCCAAATGTGCTGCTGGCGGGTGGTCTGGTGTGCTTGGCGGGCTCGGCGAAGGCCGACCTGATCGGGCTGTGGGACTTCGAAAACGCCGCGAACCCCGGTGCCGCGACCGTCGGCAACGACCTCACCTACAACAACGTCAACGGCAGCGTCGCCGCACAGACCGGCCCAGCAGGCGACGGCGCGATCAGCATCGGCGTCGGCGACTCGTTCTCGCTCAACCACGGCATCGCGCCCAACGGCGGGAGCACCGAGTACGTCAACGAGTACACCGTGGTCTACGACCTCTACCTCCCCGCCAGCACCGACGCCACCTGGCGCTCGCTGCTCCAGACCACCAGCACACCCGACGGCAACGACGGCGACGTGTTCGTCTCCACCAGCAACAACGTCGGCGTCGGCGCGATCGGCTACTCCACCGGGACGCTCGCCGCAGACACCTGGTACCGCGTCGTCTTCTCCGCCGACATCGGCACCGCTGGCTCGTCGTTTTTCACCACCGTCCTCGACACCGCCGGCAACGAGGTCTGGACCTACGAACATCTCGAACAAGGGCTCGACGGCCGACACGCCCTGTACTCCACCGCGAACGACAACATCGTCCACTTCTTCGCCGACGACAGCGGCGAAGACCACGAGGTCTACGTCTCCACCCTCGCGCTCTTCGACGACAACCTGACTCTGCAGGAAGCCCGGGCGCTCGGCGCACCGGGCAGCAGCGTCGTCGTCCCCGAGCCCGGCTCGTTGGCGCTTCTCGGATTGGGCGGCCTGATGATCGCCCGCCGTCGCCGTACACGCTGATGCCTCTTCTCGACCGCTGGCCCCGAAACGGGCCGGGGGTCTTTCACCGCGCTCTGCCTCGCGGCACGCGCCTGCCCCGCCACCCCTCATCGCCAGAGCTCCACATGCGAACCCGCACCCGTGCATTCACACTCATCGAATTGCTGGTCGTCATCTCCATCATCGCGCTGCTGATCGCTATCCTCCTGCCCGCGTTGGGCGCAGCGCGCAAGAGCGCACGCGACACGAGCTGCAAGTCCCGGCTCAAGCAGGTCGGCATCATGGAGCAGGCCTTCGTCGCGGACAACAAGGGCGAGCTGGTCGATATGCAACGCATTGTTAGCGGGGTCGAGTGGTCCTGGCGTGGCATCCTCTATAAGGAGTACGCCAACCAGACGCCCGACATCTACGACTGCCCCGAGGAGACCGAAGCCCGCTACGCCGACGGCGCGTTCGACGACCGCGGCCAGGTCACCGCCGGCGAGACCTACCTCCGCAGCGGCACGGGCGCCGTCAATGTCCACTGGCGCTCGCCCGGGTTTATGCCGCCCCACGGCCGACGCGCCCCCTACGATGTCGTGCCCTACGGCAGCGCGCTGCCCATCTCCCTGCTCGACAACGCCGCCGCCGCGACCGACACCCCGAGCTTCGGCGACGGCAGCAGCTCCTACGACGCCAACGGCAACTTCCTGGGCTACAGCGAAGACAGCTTCTGGATCGAGAAACTCACCGCCGTGGCTTCGCCCGGCTACGACCGCTCCGCCGTCGCGGGCGGCGTCGGCGAGCAAGGCCTCGAACGCCACGGCGACCGGTACTCCGCCAACTACGTCTACCTCGACGGCCACGTCGCAAACACCGACGCACGCGACATCGAGTGCTCCACCGACGCGTGCGACTGGGACCTGCAGAAAGACCCGCACTAACCACCGGCGCTAGCCCAACAAGCTTCGGGGGATCGGCACCATTCGCTGCAGGGGCTCAACGCGATCTAGCTGGCGGTGTGGTCGAGCAGGTTGTCCTCGCCGTTGCGTTTCTCCAGCGCGTCCAGTGCGAGCGCCGTGTCGATCAGCGCGAGGTGCGAGTACGCCTGCGGGAAGTTGCCAAGCTGTCGGCGGTTGTTGACGTCCAGGTCCTCCGCCAGCAGCCCGAGGTGGTTGGTGTCCTTGAGCAGGTGCTCGAAGGCGGAGCGGGCGCGTTCATACTCGCCGATGTGGATCAGGGCCTTGACCCCCCAGAAGCAGCAGACGGTAAACGCGCTGGAGGGCTCGCCGAAGTCGTCCGCGGCCTGGTAGCGCATCAGCAGCCCTTCACCTCGGCCGAGATTCTCCCAGGTCTTGTGGACGGTGGAGACGTATTGCGCATCGTCGGGCGCACAGAAGCCGTAGTCGGCCATGAGCAGGTTCGACGCGTCCAACGCCTCCGAGCCGTAGGTCTGTGTAAACGCGCCAAGCTCCTCCGACCAGCCGTGCTTGCAGATGTCGGCGCGGATCGCGTCCGCGAGGCCGCGGTGTGACTCGGCCCAGCGGACCTGCCCGAGACGCTCGGCGATCCGGACGGCGCGGTCGGCGGCGACCCAGCAGAGCACCTTGCTGAACACGAAGTGCCGCTTCGCGCCGCGGAACTCCCAGATGCCGCGGTCGGGTTTTTTCCAGATCAGCTCGACGGTGCGGAAGACCGAGCGGACCCGGGTCCACAGGTCTTCGATGACATCCAGCCGGGTCGCGAAGTGGTCGAGCGACTGCCAGAAGACGTCGAGCACCGCGCCGTAGATGTCGTGCTGCTTCTGGACATACGCGGCGTTGCCGATGCGGACCGGGGACGAGCCGTGGTAGCCTGCTAAATGGTCGAGCGTTCGTTCGGTGAGTTTTCGTTCGCCGCGCAGGCCGTACATGATCTGCAGCGGGTCGTCCTTGGTCGGGGTGTTGTCCATGACCCAGTGGACAAACTGGTGGGCCATGTCCTGGTGGCCGATCTTGTTGAGGACGGAGACGGTCATCGACGCGTCGCGGATCCAGCAGAAGCGGTAGTCCCAGTTGCGCTCTTCGCCGATGGTCTCGGGCAGGGAGGTGGTCGGCGCGGCGACGAGCGCACCGGTCTCGCTGAACTGCATGAGCTTGAGTGCCAGCGCGCTGCGGAGGATCGCCTCGCGGTACCGGCCCGGGGCGTGGGTCGTCGCGGACCAGCCCAGCCAGTACGCCTCGGTCTGCGCGAGCAGGAGACGGACCCGCTCGCCATCGATCGGGTGGAGCTTGTCGTTGTAGGTCAGCAGCAGGTGCTCGTCGCGTTCGAGCGTGAACGGCTTACCCTGGATGATGTGTTTGTCGGCCAGGTCGGAGTAGAGGTAGACCGATTCGTAGTGATTGATCCCGGCGGTCTTGCCGACGGTCGTGCTTTTGTAGAGCCCGTCGCGGAGTTGCTGCGTGGTGGTCTCGTACTTGCCGTACTCGAGGGCGGGCCGGTAGCTGATCCTGACGCGCGGTGTGCCGGCGATCGGCTTGAGCACGCGGACAATGTCGGGCGGCGCGTAGGGGACCTGGTGCCGGCCGGCCATACGGTAGCGGGGCATGAAGTCGATGACCTCGAAGCCGCCGTCTTTGCCCTCGAAGCGTGTGACGAGGATGTTGGTGTGCTCGCGGTAGGCCTGGTGGACGGGCTTGCCGCCGACCATGGCGATGCCCATCTCGCCGCCGCGTTCTTTGTCGAGCAGTGAGCAGAAGGCGGAGCCCGAGTCGAAGTCGGGGAGGCAGGCGAAGACCATCGCGGCGTCTTTGCGGACCAGTGCGCCGGTCCGGCCGTTGCCGATGAGCCCCATGTGGTAGTTGTTGTCGTATGCCTTGGTCATGGTCGTGCGTTGAGTATGTTTTGCAGCAGGTCGTGGATGGCATCGACGTCGGCGACGCGCCACGCGGCGCGGGTCTCGCCCGGGCCGACCTTGATGGTTTCGAGGTTGGGGTAGGTGTCGCGACGCGCGAACATCTTTTCATCGGTCCGATCGTCGCCGCAGCACAACGCGAGGTCGGGGCTCTGCTGCTGCATGAGCATGTCGAGCGCAGCGCCTTTGCTGACCTGCTGGCTGGCGACCTCGACGATCTTGTGCCCATGGTTCACCTCGACGGGGAGGTTGGCGACGACCTCGGTGAGCGAGCCCATCAGTTCGCTGGCCTTCCACGCGCCAAACTCGGGGTCGGCCCGTCGGTAGTGCCAGACCAGCGCGGAGCGCTTCTGCTCGACGTGCGTCCCCGGGGTGAGCGACGACGCCATCTCGAGGATCGGGAGCACGGCCGAGGCCCAGCTCACGTCCGCACGGGGGTTGGTGTTGACCCACTGCGCCTTGTCGCCCGCGGGCCGGTGCCGGTAGCCGTGCTCGGCAAAGAGCGCCACGCCGAGCTTGCCCAGGTGTTCTTCGAGGAACGTTTCGGGCCGGCCCGAGACGATGGTGAGTTCGACGCCCGGCTTCGCGGCCAGCGCGGCGAGCAGTGCAAGGACCTCTTCGCTGGGCACGGCGTCTTCGGGCTTGGCGGTAAAGGCCCGCAGCGTGCCGTCGTAGTCGAGGATCAGCGCGAGCTTGTTGGCCGACGCGAGCCGCTTGACCAGTTCGTCGCCGGGCTTCGCGGCGGGGTCGTAGGGGGCGCGTTGCTCGTGGGAGAGGTCCGTGACAAACCCGCGTGCCCATGCGGCGGCGTCGACCATGCGCACGCGCTGCCGCATCGGCTCCATCAGCCGCTTGGCCTCCTCGGGGCTGCGCGACAGGGCCTCGGCGATCGCCTCGCTCACCCCCTGTGTGTCGTAGGGGTTCACCAGAATCGCGCCGGCCAGCTCCTGCGCCGCGCCCGCCATCTCCGAGAGCACCAGCGTCCCGGGCCGGGCACCGGGCGCGCCCTTGCAGTCCGCGTACTCCTTGGCGACCAAGTTCATCCCGTCGATCAACGGCGTCACCAGCGCAACATCCGCCAACGCGTACAACGCCGCGAGGTGTACCGGGTCCGTACCCCGGTGGTAGAAGTGGATCGGCTGTCGGCTGAAGGTGCTGTACCGGCCATTGATCTCACCGACCGCCAACTGCACCTGCTCGGTCAGGTGCTGGTACTCCTCGACGCCCTGCCGGGAGGGCACCGCGATGATGAGGAACACCGTGTCCTCGCGACGCTCGGGGTGGTCGGCCAGGAAGCGCTCGATCGCCGCGAGTTTCTGCGGGATGCCCTTGGTGTAGTCCAGGCGTTCCACACTGAGCACGAGGCGTCGGCCTTCAAACTCCTCGCTCAGCTCGCGCAGATGCTCGGTGTACATGGGCGACGCGATCGCGCGGTCAAACCCCGCGCAGTTGTGGCCGATCGGGTACACCCCCATGCGCACCAGCCGGCCTCCGACGACCGCGCTGCCCGGGAGCGATTCCTGCCCGAGCCCGCGGAGCAGTGCCGAGCGGAAGTGCCGCAGGTACCCGAAGGTGTGGAAGCCGATGAGGTCGGCACCCAACAGGCCCGCGAGCAGGTGCTCGCGTTCGGGCAGGACACGGAAGACCTCGTGCGACGGGAACGGGACGTGCAGGAAGTAGCCGATCTTCATGCTCGGCCGACGCTCGCGCAGGATCGCGGGCAGGAGCATGAGCTGGTAGTCGTGGACCCAGACGGTGTCGTCTTCGCGTGCTTCCTGGAGGACGATGTCGGCGAAGCGTTCGTTGGCGATGCGGTAGGCCTCGAACCAGTCGGGCTCAAACTTCGCGCGGTCGGTCATGTAGTGCAGCAGCGGCCAGAGCGTCGCGTTGGCATAGCCGGCGTAGAACGGCTCGAACAGGTCGTCCTCAAGGAAGACGGGCACGCCCCCCTGCTCTTCGCGCAGCCGGCGGGTCAGCTCGGCCTGACGCGACACGTTGATCTGCCCGGGCCAGCCGATCCAGAGCTGGTCGGCGTGGTCGAGCGCGCTCATCGCCGACGCGAGGCCGCCCCCGCTTCGGACGAGCACGCCCTCGGCATTAAGCTGGACGGGCAGGCGATTCGATACGGTAATCAGGCGACTCATGGGCACCGACCATACGGGGGATCGCCCTTGGTTTCCAATCCGCCCTGCTCACCGATTGCTCACAACGTTGACGCGAAGTCTTCGAGCACGATCTTCCCGGTGGCCGACCCCGCCTCGAGCGCTGCGTGCGCTTGACGCAGGTTCTGTGCGTTGATCGGCGACACGACTTGCGACACGGTGGTCTTGATCCGGCCCGCGTCGATCTCGTTGGTAACCCACTTCAACAGCCGGTGCTGCTCGATCATGTCGGCGGTCTGGAACATCGCACGCGTGAACATGAACTCCCACGCGAACGACGCGGCCTTGGTCTTCATCGCGCCCATCGCCAGGGGCCCGGCGTTCTCGACGATCGAGACGATCGTGCCCTGGGGCCGGATGAGGTCGGCCGCCGCGGGCCAGTGCCCGTCGGTGTCGTTGAAGATCGCGATGTGGTCGAGGGTGTTGAGGCCGAGCGCCTCGACCTGCGGGCGGAGCGGCTCGCGGTGGTTGATGACGTCGTCGGCGCCCATCGAGCGGACCCACTGGATGGACTCGGTCCTGGAGGCGGTGGCGATGACCCGAAGGCCGGCGTGTTTGGCGAGTTGGATGCCGATGGACCCGACGCCGCCCGCGCCGCCGATGATGAGCAGGGCTTGGCCTGCGTTGGCACCGTCGCGGTCGATCCCCAGCCGATCGAAGAAGGCCTCGTACGCGGTGATGGTGGTGAGCGGGAGCGCGGCGGCCTGGGCATGCGAGAGGGTCGCGGGCTTGGGGCCGACGATCCGCTCATCGACGCACTGGTACTGGGCGTTGGACCCGGGCCGGGTGATATCGCCGGCGTAGTAGACGGCGTCGCCGGGTTTGAACAGCGTCGCGTCGGGGCCGACGGCTTCGACGATGCCGCTGGCGTCCCAACCGAGGATACGTGGCGGATCCTCGGTCCTGGCGTCGCCCTTGGGCGCGCGGACCTTGGTGTCGACCGGGTTGACCGCGATGGCGTGGACAGCGACGAGCAGGTCGCGGCCCGCGGGCTCGGGGCGCGGGGCCTCGAAATCGATGAGGGATTCGGGGTGGTCGATCGGCAGGTACTGTTTGAGGCCGACGGCTTTCATGGGTTTACTCGGGGTGGCTGGCGTCTGGTACGGGGTTGCGGCGTCGAGGTTGGCCGGTGGATGAGCATAGGCCAAGCTGGCGGCGCGGGCCTGGGCGAGGGGTGATGATCGGGGCAAAACGCTTGCCTTCCGCCCCAAACTCTGTATCGTAAAGACCTCTACGGAGGAGACGACACGATGCGTATCCATGATGCCCTGGAACAGATCGCGGAGATCCGGCAGCAGGTCGGGCGGGCGGTGCTGTACCGCGGGCTGCGGTCGTCGGCGGTGACGGTGACGGCGGTGCTCGCGTGGGCGGGTGCGGCGGCGCAGTCTCTGCTTGTGCCCGAGCCGATGCGAGACATGACGGGGTACATGGCGGTCTGGTTCGTGGTCGCGCTGGGCAGCGTCGGTGCCGTAGCGTGGGCGATGGTCAAGCGTTCCCGCGCGGACGGGTCGAAGCTCGAACGCGAGCAGGCGCTCGAGGTCGCGGAACGGCTGAGCCCGGTGCTCGGGGTCGGGGCGTGGCTGACGGTGGTCCTTGCGCTGTGGTCGCGTGACCAGGTGTGGATGCTGCCCGGGCTGTGGGCGACGCTGTTCGGGCTGGGCGTCTTGTCGATGCGGCGGATGCTGCCCCGGCTGATGATGTTGGTCGGCATGTACTACCTCGCGTCGGGGCTGATGTGTTTGGCGTGGATGCAGGGGCCCTGGGCGCTGTCGCCCTGGGCGATGGCATCGACGTTCGGCATCGGCCAGGGGCTGGCGGCGGCGATCTTGTTCTGGACCCTGGAGCGGCCCGCGGTCGTGGAGCAGACCTGTGAGTAAACCCACTCCCCAAACTGATGACGACCCACGCCGATTCGCCTACGACGGGCTGGAGCGCGTGATCCACGAGAAGGCCCGGCTGGGCATCATGACGTCCCTCGCGACCCACCCCGCCGGCCTCGTGTTCACCGACCTCAAGCAGCTGGTTGGGCTGACCGACGGCAACCTCAACCGCCACCTCGCCGTGCTCGAAGATGCGGGCTTTGTCGAGCCCCACGCGCTCAAGGCCGCCGAGATGCCCAAGCGCGGGCGGGGCAAACGGCCGACGCAGTACAAGCTCACCCGGCTTGGGCGGAAACGTTTCCTCGAGTACATCAGCCAGCTCGAGCAGGTCGTCCGCGACGCGGGCGAGATCGCGCCAACGCAATCGGCCAAGCCCGCGAAGGCGTGAACGAAGCCCGGTGGATACCGCCTGGCGGCGCGTGGGTCGAGCACGCTCGTGTATGACATCGCACGCCCTGAATCGCGTCAATGGCGGCGTCGCTGTATTGCAAAAGTCGGTGTTGTGCCTGAGCGTTAGCGGTCGATGTCGGACAGCGACTGGCTCAGGCGCTGCGCGGCCTGCTCGGCCCGGGCGGCGACACTGGCCAGCGAGCCCGAGCCAGCCGCTGCGGCCGCGGCCTGCTCGGCAGGTTCGCTCAGGATCCCCTCGATCTCGTCCACCGCCTGCGCATCCTCCTCGGGCGTGGGCAGGGAACGCTCGTCGCCCGGCTCGACTGACGGCTCACCCGCCGGCGCAGACAACGCCAACGGCTCGGGGGCCGCTGCGGGCGTGGGTTCGGGTTGCGGCTCGGGCGCGGGGGGTGTTTCCGCCGGGGGTGCGTGCTGCTCGACGGGCTGCGATGCGTTCACCGCCCCCGCCATGCGGGCCAGCAACGGCTCGTTGTGCGCCAGCGAGTCGAGCACCTCCCCCATCTGTGTTTCGATGCCGGCCAGGGCCTGCTCGGCCTGCGCGATTTTGTTCTGGAGCTGCTGCACCTGCGCCTTGCCCAGCTCGATCGCCTCCCGGTACTGATGCGCCTCGATCTCGAGCGGGCCCAGCAACGCGTCGATGCGCTGGCCCAGGGTGGAGGGCGTGTTCGGAGCTTGGTCAGACATGGACACTCTCGCGCTGGACAACGCGGGCCGGGCAACCACCCGGTCCGCTATCAGTATGCCATTCGGCAAGCTGGCTGCGTGACTTGAGTTCTGAGTCCCGGCACGGGTCCGAGAACACGGCGCGGCCGGGCCCGGTGAAACAATGAAGGCGCGAGCTACTCTTTGCTGTAGCGTGCGATGAGGTCGATGATCATCGACTGGCTCCGGTCGATCGCGAGACTGGCGCGCCACTTGGCCAGGGCGCGGGCGCGCAGGTCGTCGTCGTACTCCCCGCCCTCGAGGTACATGGCCATGAGGCAGACGCCGGCGCCGTTGAGCGAGGCGAGGTCCTGGGGCTCGTGCTTGAGCGCTTCCATGTAGGCGGAGAGCGCGTCCTCGAAGCGGGCCTGCCGGAAGAGGACGAACCCGAGACGTTCGTAGCCGATCGGGCCGGACTCGGTGCGGAGTGTGGCGCGCAGGACGTTCTCGGCGCGTTGGTAGTTGCCTAGCTGGATATGCGCGTCGGCCAAGCCGAGCAGGATGGGCTCGGCCGGCTCGCCGAGCTCGAGGGTTTGCCGGAAGGCCTCGATCGCGCCGGTGTAGTCGCCGACCAGGGAGTAGGCGGCGGCGAGGTTGGCCCAGGCGGCCTGAGACTCGGGGTCGAGCTCGGTGGCGCGTTGGGCGTAGGGGATCGCGGCGTGGGGGTCGCCGTGCTGGAGCTGAGCCGAGCCCATGTCGCGGTTGGCGGGGAAGCTGTTGGGCCGGAGCAGGAGCGCGCGTTGGTAGGAAGCGATCGCGGCTTCGGTGAGGCCTTCGAGCTGGTTGGTCAGGCCGTAGAAGTAGCGAGCGTCGAAGTTGTTGGGGTCGGTGAAGATCGCGCTGCGGTAGGCGGCGGCGGCGCGGTCGTACTCGCCCTGTGTGCGGTAGACGGTGCCGATGCCGAGGTGGGCGGCGGTCAGCTTGGGGTTCTGCTGGAGCGCCTGGCTAAAGGCGTCCAGGGCCTCTTCGTTGTTGCCCTGCTCGCTCAGCACCGTGCCTTCGTTGACCAGTGCCTGGGCCGCGGCGGCTTGCTGCGCCGAGACGGCGGGCTCGACGGGCGCACGGCGGACCGGGGTCGACCGATTGGCCTGACAGCCCACCAGGGCCAGGGACAGCGAGAGCGTGAGCAGAAATCGGGTCGGGTATAGTGGCATGGATCGCGTTCTTTCTATGTCGCCACAGCCACCGGCCGTGACACCCCTGCGTGTCCCAAGAGTATAAGACACCCATCGGCCTCTAACAGCGACCATCGACACAAGGGCCCCGCATGTTTACACCGCCACGCTCTATCGCACGCCTCGTCTCGCCCGGCCTCACGCTCATCGCCGCCGGGCTACTCCTGGTCGCATGCACCGCAGACGGCAACACCCGCACAGCCGCTACGACCCACACCCCCACGACCCCGCGGCCCCAGGCCGTACAGGGCAACGACAATACCCCCGACCTGGCCGGCACTCGCCCCAACATCATCTTCATCTTCACCGACGACCACGCCCCACACGCCATCAGCGCCTACGGCTCGGTCATCAACGAGACACCCAACATCGACCGCCTCGCCCACGAAGGCGTCCTCTTCCGCAGGAGCTACTGCTGCAACTCCATCTGCGGCCCCTCCCGCGCCGCCATCCTCACCGGGCTCCACTCCCACGCCAACGGCTTCATGCAGAACGGCAACCGGTTCGACGGCCACCAGCAAACCTTCCCACAACTCCTCCAACGCCACGGCTACCAGACCGCGATCTACGGCAAGTGGCACCTCAACTCCGACCCCGTCGGGTTCGACGACTGGGCCATCCTCCCCGGCCAAGGCGACTACTACAACCCCAATTTCATCTTCCCCGACGGCAACCGCCGCGTCGAGGGCTACTGCACCGACGTCACCACCGACATGGCACTCCACTGGCTCGAAAACGGACGCGACACCGACAAGCCCTTCGTCCTGATGTGCCAGCACAAAGCCCCCCACCGCTCGTGGATGCCCGGGCCCCAAGAGCTCAACATGTACGACGACGAAACCATCCCCGAGCCCGACACCCTCTTCGATGACTACGCCGGCCGAACACCCGCCGCCGCGGATAACGAGATGGAGATCGACCGGCACATGTCCTTTGGCTACGACCTCATGTGCCCGATCGACGACAACGAATGGCTCATGAACGGCTACCGCAACAGCATGAACCGGATGACAGACGCGCAACGCACGACCTGGGACGCCGCGTTCGAGGAAGAGAACGACGCGTTCCGCGCGGCCATGGCCGACATGACCCACGAAGAGATCGTCCGCTGGAAGTACCAGCGCTACATCAAGAACTACCTCCGCTGCGTCGCGGGCGTGGACCGCAACGTCGGCCGCGTCCTCGACTGGCTCGACGACAACCCCGAGATCGCGGCGAACACCATCGTCATCTACAGCTCCGACCAGGGGTTCTACCTCGGCGACAACGGCTGGTACGACAAACGATGGATGTACGAAGAAAGCTTCGCGATGCCGCTGATCGTCCGCTGGCCGGGCCACATCCCCGCGGGGGTTGAGAACCATGAGCTCGTGCAAAACATCGACTACGCCCCGACCTTCCTCGACCTCGCCGGGGTCCAGGCCGACGAGCCGATGCACGGTACCTCGCTGGTCCCCCTGCTCGAGGGCGACGAAGAACTGCCCGGCCGCGACAGCCTCTACTACCACTACTACGAGTCCCGCGCGACCCACCGCGTCGCCGCGCATTACGGCATCGCCACCGACCGCTACAAACTCATCCACTACTACGAGCCCGAGTGGGACGACTGGGAGCTCTTCGACCTCCAGGAAGACCCCGACGAACGCCAGAGCGTGTACGGCGACCCCGACTACGCCGACGTCCAGGCCCGGCTGCATGAACAACTCAATGCACTCAAGGCCGAGGTCGGTAACACCATCGGCGGCAGCGACCACCCGGACCTGGGCAAGGTCAACGGCATCCTCGGCGTGCGATGGGTCCAAGGCGGCTGGGTGCTCGACGCGGCCGGCGAAGGCGCGTTCGCGGTGCAGCCGCTGGAGGCGCCCAGCGACACCGTCCGCGTGACCTGCACCGTGCAGACCGAGCGCGACGCCGGCATCCGCAACGGGCAGATTGCGTTGAGCGACGACGGGGGCAAGAGCGTCATCCGCGCGGGCGTCTACATCGGCTCGGGCCAGTACGTCGTACTCGGTCAGGACGGCCGACACCTCGCGGAGATGAAGATCCCCGGCGAAGCCCCGGCCGACGCATACGAACTCACGGTCGAGGTCGCCGACGGCACCCTCACCCTCACCGCCAACGGCGCACGCATGCGCGTCAACCTCCCCGACGGTTTCGGCCCGGTGACGCACGTCGGCTACGGCCTCAACAACACGTCGACCCGGTTCACGGGTCTGACGGTGCAAATCAACGACTAACCCGTGCTAGACTGTTTGCATGAGACCTCCCCTCAACACCTCGCAAGACCCCGAACGTATCGCCGCGCGGATGCAGGCCGTGTGCGAGATGTTTGATGTCGGGATGTCGATGCTCCGTAGCCGATTGAAGCGAGAGATGCCTAACGCGACGGATGATGACATTCGGCGCAAGGTCGCGGAGTACTTGCATCGCGACCAGCCGATCGACCCCACACAGTTTCACAAGCGGACATGCTCGAGGTTCTCGGCAAAATCCTAAAGCAGGCCCAGGCCGATCTCGACCGCGCCGACGTTCGCTACGCGCTGATCGGCGGACTGACGATCGGTGCGCGGTGTGTCAGGGGTTTCTCGCCAAGCGACAGTACGACTAAGTTTTGTTGGGAATGCCGGGGGTTCGCAGTAGAATCAAGTCGCGGCAGGTGTTGCCGTGGATCGGCCTTGTTTTCCGAGGAAACAGCGCAACTAGCGTTAATTCTGGCCCTGTTGCCTTGGCCCCCTCTCCCTCGCAGGGAGGGGGAGCCGGAAGGAACACGAATGATGCAAGCTGTTCTAGTCATGCGCACGATGCAGATGTTCGCGGGGCTCGTGTTGGCGGTCGCTGTGCTGGCCGGGTGTTCGGGGAATGACTCGGCCTCGTCCGACAGCGGCGCATCGGGCGCGGTGCCCGGCAGCGCGACAACGGGCGATCAGATCGCTGACGCATCCAGCGCCGATGCCGTCTGGGCGAACGAGTTGGTCGCCTCCGCGGGCCGTTGGCAAGCCACGACCCCGCGGCCGGTCTGGACGCCGGCCAACGCGGCGGCGCTTTGCCGACCTGTGCGCATCCCCGAGAACCCCGGGCCCCACGGCCAATACGCCTACTGGGTCCGTGTGAACCCCGAAGCCGAGCCGGCCTTTACCGCACTGCAGATCATGCCCGTCGGCAGCGTCGTCGTGAAAGAAAAACACGAAGGCCCCATCGAAGCTCAGAATGCCCCATCCCCCGTCGCGCTGGGCGTGATGATCAAACGCGAGCCCGGGTACGACACCCAGCACGGCGACTGGGAATACGCCTACATCGATCTCGATACGCAGGGCAACCCGACCGAAGTCACACGTGGAAAGATTGCAACGTGCATCGACTGCCACACGGGGCGCGACCGCAGCGACTACCTGTTCCGCGACTACCTGCAGGACGCCTGGCCGTAACGCGCGTCTGAACTCACATGCCGATCGAGAAGTCCCGGTCCTGTTTCGCCTGCCACTCGGCGATCAGGGCCGCGATGCGTTGCTGCTCCTCGGTCCCGTCCTCCCAGTCGTAGGTGCTGACGAAGACGTCGTAGTAGTTGCCGTCGGGGTCCCGCTCCAGCCAGGTGACCTTGTACTCGTCCAGGCCTTTGAGGCGGTAGGTGTAGAACACGGCGAAGCGGTCCTCGTGCTCGACCACACGGTCAAACCGGATCGTCTCGATCGCGGTCAGCATCCGGTCGCGGTCTTCCTGGTCCCGCAGCAAAAGCATGTCGATCTCGGCACGCATGTCGGCCCGGGCATCGATCAGCAGATTCGAGCGCACCGCTTCCTCGGGGGTCGACAGGTCGTACGCCTCAAGACTCTGCCCGGGCAGGCCCGACTGGTTGGCCGCGTACCAGACCGCGACGCCGCTTGCCCCCAGCGCGAGCAGCGAGATACACACCGCCAGCACCGCGAGCACCCGGCTGAACGTCAGCACCGGGTTGGGCCTGGGCGGGGCGTAGTGCGTTTGCGGGGGCATGCCGTGGGGCGGCTGGGTCGGCGGGTTTTGCATGACGTACTCCGGGATGGGCCAACAACGTAACGCGATAGGCGCGGGTCAGTGCCCCACCGCCGGGGTGCCCAGACGCGGGGTGAGCTTGTCCAGCAGCGCGGCCAGGGTCGCCTCGTCTTTCGCCTCGGCGTTGAGGCGCAGCAGCGGTTCGGTATTGCTCGCGCGGACGTTGAACCACCAGCCGTCGCCTTCGACCGCGTCGCTCCCGCGGGTCCAGCAGTCGACCGTCACGCCGTCCAGGTCGTCGACCAGGTCGGCCCCGCTGCCGAAGTCCTGCTTGAGCGCTGCGAGCACGGCGTCTTTGTCGTCGCAGGTGAAGTTGCGTTCGCCCGACTGCGGGTACTTGCGGAACGGGGCGATCAGGCCGCTGAGCTTCGCGTCGGTCGAGCCGAGCATCCCCAGCGCCACGGCCAGGAGGATCGCGCCCGAGTCGGCAAAGCTGTTGTCTTTGAAGTAGAAGTGGCCCGAGAGCTCCCCGCCGAAGCTGCCGTCGCTCTCGCGCAGGGCCTGCTTGATGTTGACGTGGCCGACCTTGCTGCGCACCGGCTTGACGCCCAGCGCGGTGATGGTTTCTTCGACCACTTTCGAGCTGCGCAGGTCGTAGACGATCGGGCCGCCAGGGTGCATCTCCACAAACGTCTGGGCCAGCAGCGCCGTCAGGTGGTCGCACCCGCACAGCTCGCCCTGGTCGTCCACCAACATGCAGCGGTCGGCGTCGCCATCGAAGCACGCCCCAAGATCGCAGCCGTGCTCGCGCACGCCCTGCTGCGTGGGCACCATGTTCTCCTCGACCAGCGGGTTGGGCTCGTGGGCCCAGTTGTCGGTGTAGGTGTCGTTGACCGCGACGATCTCGAGGTTGTCGATGCCGCGGAAGACCTTGTCGAGCAGCGTCGTGCCCATGCCATTGGAGCAGTCGACAAACAGCTTGACCTTCTTAGCCAGCGCGGGCTTGAGGAAGCCGCGGATGTGCTGGGCGTAGTCGTCCCAGATGTCGTGGCTGCTGAGCTTGCCGACGGGCTCGGGGCACGACGCGTCGTCCGCCTCCAGCTTCTGCGCGATGTCGCGGATGGCCTCGAGCCCGCTGCCCATGCCGATCGGCTTCGCGCCGGCCCGGCTGATCTTGAAGCCGATGTACTCGATCGGGTTGTGGCTCGCCGTACACTGCACCCCGCCGACCGCGCTCAAGTGCGGGATCGCGAAGTACTGCACGGAGGTGTCGCACTTGCCGACGTCGATGACGTCCATCCCCGCGGCCCGGATGCCGGAGACCAGCGCCCCCGCCATCGACGGCGCCGCCGGCCGATGGTCGCGCGAGACGACCAGGGCCCCGGGCTTGCCGCCGTTCTCTTCCTTGAGGAATTGTGCGGTGGCGTAGCCGACCTTCCAGGCCTGATCTTCGCCCAGCGGCTCGGGGTACAGGGCACGGACGTCGTAGGCCTTAAACACTTTGGCGATCATGGGGTAGCTCGTGGTTTGGGTGAAATCGTATCGCCCGCGATGATAACGCCTAGGTGCCTGGGCGTGGTGAGTTGGGCGTGAGCCGATCGCACTGCCGCGACGCGACGCCGATGCCCTGACCGCTACAATGCCGCGATGGAAAGACGTACCGTTGTTGTCGGCGCAGCGTTCGGGGTAGCCGCCCTGGTGCTGTCCGCGTCGATCTTCCTGGGCCCACCCGCCGGGACGGAGCAAACCCAGGGCACAGACGACGAAAGCATCGGCGCCGCGATCCCGCGCCAACGCCCCGGCGACGACACGGGCGTCCCCGGCTATAGCGCCGAGGGCGGCGGCTACGAGACCTTCGAACTCGTCGGCGACAACAAGTCACGCATCACCCTCCTCAGCGCCGACAGCGCCACCACCCAGGGCCAGGGCATCACCCACTTCGTCAGGCCACGCTTCCAGATCATCACCACCGAGTTCGCCACCACCCAGGTCGGCACCGACGACAACGGCGAACCCATCCTCAAACGCGGCGCGCCCATCGCCGGCCAGGCCATGATCCTCTCCGCCGACGCCGCAGAAATGGAGATGGACGGACGAGAACCCCAGCGCGGCGTCTTCCAGGGCAACGTCGTCGTCACCCTCCTCAAAGCCGACGGCCAGGCCGTCGTCCTCGACCCCGACGACCCACGCTACAGCCAGATCAACGAAGTCCAGCGCATCTACATCGACGGCGACGCGCGCTTCGGCCTCGACACCAACGAAGTCCGCAGCAACGCCCCGGTCCACGTCACCTCCGCGCAGGCCGACTTCTACGGCATCGGGCTCGTGCTCAAGTACAACACCGCCCGCGAGCGCATCGAGCAGCTCGTCGTCCGCGAAGGCCGGTACCTGATG
>JBITAC010000107.1:0-63524 GCA_044439905.1 Phycisphaerales bacterium JB063
TGGGTGGAGCGAGTCCGCGAGCGATACCCACCGCGCGCTACCGGCCAGCTTGTTTCATTACGGTGGGTATCGTCGCGGACTCCTCCACCCACCCTACCGGGCAGCTACGCCTCGTTGGCGAGGATCTCGCTGAGCACGCGGCCGCCGTCAACGATCTCGATCGGTCGGCCGCCGGGGGCCATCAGTTCCTTGTCGCCCGTGATGCCGAGCTGGTTGTAGAGCGTCTTGGCAAAGTCCTGCACGGTGACGGGGTTGTCGCCCACGGCCGTGGACGTCGCGTCCGACTCGCCATAGACCTGCCCGCGGTTGACACCGCCGCCCGCCATCGCGATCGAGAACACGCGGGGGTAGTGGTCCCGCCCGCCGTCCTGATTGATCTTGGGGGTTCGGCCAAACTCGGTCGACAGGATCACAAGCGTCGACTCAAGCATCCCGCGTTCTTCGAGGTCGGTGATCAGCGCGGCAAAGGCCTTGTCCAGCGAGGGCACCTGGTTGTTCATCGCGTCGCGGATGTTCTGGTGGTGGTCCCACCCGCCAATGGTCGTGGACATGAACCGCACACCCGCCTGCGCAAGACGCCGACAAAGCAGCAGCCGCATCCCCGCCGGGTTCTTGCCGTACTTCTCTTTCATCTCGTCCGACTCGTCGCGGAGGTTGAACGCCTCACGCGCGACCTGCGAGCTGATCATCGTGTACGCCCGCTGGTAGAACTCGTCCATCGCGTCGAGCGCGTCGGAGGACTCAAGGTCGCGGAAGTGCGCATCGACGGCCTCGAGCATGCGCTGGCGTCGGTTGAAGCGCTGGTGGTCGATATCGTCAGGCAGCGAGAGGTCGCGGACCTGGAAGTCGTCGCGTGCCGGGTCCGACCCCAGCGCGAACGCGCCGTAGGCCGAGGACAGATAGCCCGTGCCGGCAAACTCATTGGGGATATTGGGGACGCAGACGTAGGGGGGCAGCTCGCCGTTGGGCCCCATCTCGTGCGAGATCACCGCGCCCATGGAGGGGTACTGCAGCGCCGGGCTCGGGCGGTAGCCGGTGAACATGTTGTGCGTGCCGCGTTCGTGCGCCGCCTCGCCGTGCGTCATCGAGCGGATCACGGTCATCTTGTCGGCGATCTGGGCGGTGTGTCGCATCAGCTCGCCAAACCTCACCCCCGTCACGTTCGTATCGATCGAGCCCATCGGCCCGCGGTACTCGACCGGCGCGTAGGGCTTGGGGTCCAGCGTCTCCTGGGCCGACATCCCGCCGGGCAGGAAGATCTGGATCACGCTGGTCGCCACCGGCTCACGCAGGGCATAGTCCTTCTGCTCCGCCTGCGCGGCCTGGAGCTTGAAGAACTGCGGCAGCGTCAGCCCGAGCCCGCCGACCAGGCCGGCGTAGAGAAACTCGCGTCGCGACGGGCCCATCGTGTGGTCCGCGCAGCCACAGGGCGTGAAGATCGGACGCTTCGGGTCGTGATTGCTCATGGTGTGTTCCTGTCCCGTTGCCGGAGAACCCGGCGGTGAAGTCCCGATAAGTCGGCCAACCCCGGGTAAAACGCCCGGGAAGCCCCCACGTCGATGGCGACGATTGGACCCCTATTCTATTACAGGGATCGGGCCACCCAACCCATGGGGACCAGGAAACAACGCCCCTGACGTTATCAGAAGGCGTTATTAATAAGAATTAATGTCATCCCCACACTGATTCCGTGTACCGCCAGCCCGTCGGCCCGGCCCACCGCGGCCCGATCGATCGCCCGCCCAAGCGGCCCAACCGCCGGCCCGATGCGCGAACCGGGCGGGTCTACACCGCCCCGGCCAGCCGGCCCTCGCGTGCATCGGCCCAGCGATTCAGCCCATCGATCAACTGGCCCAGACCCGCCGAGCCCAGCAGCAGCAGCGGGGTGCCCAGCAGCCAGAGCAACAGGTGCAGCTCGCCCCGATACGACATCGCCGCCATCACACTCGCCAGCAGCACCGAACCGGCCACCAGCACGCCGCCCACCGCCAACTGCATCGGCGGCGCGTAGGACGCGGGGTAGCTGGCCCGGAGCGACATCCGCCACCAGCCCGTGGGAACGATCAACGCCACCGCGATCAGCACGAGGTGGTTCGCCGCCACGACCATCAGCACGGTCATCGCGCCGTCCATAAAGCCGTAGGCATGCAGCCCCACACCCAGCAGGTTCGTCCCGAACCACGACCAGGCCGTGATAATGTTGCCCAGCACCGCCAGACACATCACCCCACGCTCGCGGACCAGGTGCCCCCAGCGCGCGTGCAGCGTGATCGCGTTCATCAGCACGATCATCACCGCGCCGTTCTCTTTCGGGTCCCACCCCCAGAACCGGCCCCAGCTCTGGTCGGCCCAGATCCCGCCCAGCACCGTGCCGACGAAGCTGAACAGCAACGCAAAGCACACCGTGCCGTACACCATCCCCACCAGCAGCCGGGCCGACTTCTTATCCAGCAGCGGCGTCGCCAGCCCCAGCAGCAGGTACAGGATCGCCAGAAAGCCGGCGAAGAATGTCGCGGCGTAGCCCAGTGTCACCGTGATGACGTGCGTGCCCAGCCAGAAATTCGAGTCGAGCACCGCCTGCATCACGCCCATCGTGTCGCCGTCCTTCGCCAGGTTGTGCGCAATGAACAAAGTGCCGACACCGACGATCGACGAGGCAAGCGAGGCGATCCCCAGCCGGCTGAGCAGCTCCGTCGCGATCGCGAACCCGACCGCCGCCCAGCCAATAAACACCGCCGAGGAATACAGGTTCGTCACCGGGGGCCGGCCCTGCAGCCACATCCGGATCAGCAGCCCCGCCGTGTGAAGCAAGAACGCAACAATCAACACCCCGACGCCGCTACGCCAGACCGTCTTGTACCAGTCCTCCGCGATCATCGGCCGAAGCAGCAGCCCCACCAGCCCGATCAGCCCCGCGAGGGTGTAGAGCACGATGCCCTTCGCGAACGGGCGGTACGCGTTGAAGCCCTGCTCGAAGCCGGCCTTGCGCATCACGCTCGGGGCGCTGAAGTCCCCGCCCGCCCCCTGCGCCGCACGGACCGCCGACGCGTGCGCCTCCACCCGCTGGTTGAAACGCGACGCATCGCCCTCCGCATACGCGAGCGCCATCTCCGCCCACGTCTGCGCCGACGACCGGCTCCGCGCCGCCCGGCTCATCTGCGGCTCCTGGCCACCGGCCCCACGCTCAAACAACGGCTGCCAATCCTGCTCCGCCGACACCGGGGGCAGCATGTAAGGCCGCATCCCGAACTGCAGCTCCATCACCAGGCCAACGTTCAGCCAGAGCCCGATCACGTGTTCCTGGAACCGCGAGCGTTCCTCATCGGGCAGCTCACGCGCCCGCAACGCCTCCTCCTCGATCTGCTGCATCGACGGGAAGATCTGGGCCAAGCTGTAGTACTTGCCATCGTCCACCGTCTTGCCCATCAGCCCGAGCACGTCCGGGTCGTCGATCCGGAAGACCGGGCGCTCCCGCGCGTTGGGGTGCTGCGATACGACCTCCGCCATCCACACGACCGCGGGCAGGCCCTCGTCCTCACCGTTGATGAGCATCTCCTCGACCAGCGACAGCTTGCCGCTGATCTGCAGCAGCGTGTTGCGCGCGACGGTGTCCATCGGCTTGATTCGGCCGTCCTCCGACACGGGCAGCGCGCCAAATGCCGCGTAGTCGTACCCCCCCAGGCCCGGCTCGCTGCCGGTGCGCGCAGCGCTCGACAAAAGCCAACCCACCAGCACCAGCGAAAGCGCGTAGGGCAGAAGGGTGCGCACCCGCGCGGCGATGCTCGTGTCCGTCTCGTGCTGTTCAATCGCAGTAGCCATGGGCGATACTCACTCGAAGTTGCGTGCTGGCCAAACCCGTCGCCTTACCCGATCCCCTGCGCCGCGGTCCGCCGGGCATAGCGCCGCAGCGACCCGCCGAACTGGGCGCACAGGCCGACCGTCACGACGACACACGCCATGTACGGCAGCAGCGCCCCGGGGTTCTGCGCGACCTGCATCACCGTCCCCGTGTTCCGGTTGAGCGGGTGCTGGAAAAAGTTGGATTGGAAAAATGCCTTGCCGTCGTAGCGGAGCGGGCGGTTCATCTTGATAAACGCCTCGCGGGCCGAGCCGTCGGGCTCGATCAGCCGCAGGTCGCTGGAGTAGTTTTTCGCGACGCCCGAGCCGGTGAAGATGTCGTTGCGGAAGTCGTGGAGCTGGATCGTATAGGGCAGGTAAGTACGCTTGAAACGGAGCGACGCCCGCCACACCACGCCGTCGATCTCCACCACCGCCGGCGGGACGACCTGATGCACCGAGACCAGCACCCGGCGGTACGTGCCGTCCGCCCCGGGCAGCGCGATGTACGCGCTGGGCAGATCGACCTCGGTCGCGCCCGACGTCCCGCTGTTGCTGTCGACCTCGACCGCCTGCCAGTCCACGAGCGCGGGGGCCGACGCGACAAAGCTCGAAGCGGTGAGGTCGCTGTTGGCCAGCAGCCCGTCGACGCGGACCGGCGCGGGCAGCCCCGGGTCCTCGATCGGCTCGCCCGAAAGCACCGCCGCCTCGAGCATCCGCTGGGGCACCACGACGTGCCGCTCGTTGCCGTTATCCAACGCCGCCACCAGCGCCAGCTCGACCTCACGCGTGTCATAGGTGTAGTTGCTCGCGCCGTGCTCGGCGATCAGCATCTGGCCCTCGTCCGCCTCGAGCCCCGTCACAAACTCGCCCGCCAGCAGCAGCACCAGCCCGATGTGCACCAGCACCACCCCCGCCTTTCGGCTGCCAAACAGCACGTACATCGCTACCGTCGCCAGCGTCATCGGCACCGCCCAGATCGCCAGCATCAAAACGACATCCTGCTGGATCGCCATCGACAAACCAGGCACGGCGACCGTCAGCACAAACATCAGCACCGAAGCCGCAAGCAGCCCGACGCCAAGCCCGAGCCCCTTGCCCGTCGCCCGGACCTTGTACCGCACGGTATGCGCGGCCACGAGGTTCTGGATCAACAAACCCAGCAGCAAAAAACCGCCCGGGAAAATGAACTGGCCAGGCCACGCCCGCTGCATCCCCGGCATCAGCACCGACCGCAACACATCCACCGGCACCCACACATACAGCGACCGGAAGTACAGCTCCACCGCGTCCCATACCCCGAGCTCGACCTGTGCAAGCGTCCCCAAAAACACCAGCAACGTGCTCAACGCCAGCAACGCCACCGTGAGGCGCAGCGACGCGAACCAGTCACGGTGCAGCACGACCGCGACCAGCGACAGCCCGACCGCCACCGCCACGACGAGGTAGAACGCCGACCCCATCCCCGCCAGCAGGTCGTCGTACCACGCAAGCAGGAAGTAGGGCACGGGGATCAGCGGCAGGGTCGTCAGCCGAAGCCAGAGGGGGGGCTGGGTCATCGTCATGGGGACACCTCCCCCGGTTCGTCTTGGTCGGCGGGCGTGTCGCCCCCGGGCGTGAGCGGGGGCGCGCCGGGCACGCCGGCGTGCGGGTCGGCCGCGGGGTCGGCGGGGATGTTCAGCTCGGGCCGGGGCACCCCCTCGGGACGCAGCGAGTAGAACACATCCGTCATCGCGTCGGCTGCGCCCATCACAGTCGCGCGGTCACCGGTCAGCTTGAAAAACCACGTCGCCAACGCACGACGCTCCGGGTCCGACGGGTTCGAGATACGCACGATCGCGGCGAGCATGTTCGTCGGCACGTTGGGCCCGGCGTACTGACCATTAATGTTCACGATCCACACCGAGCCCCACGGGTGGGGCAGCTCCGGCGAAACACGCACCACACCCGACAGGTCCGACGGCGCAAGCGAGAGAAACTGCCCCGCCCAACGCTGGACATTGGCGTCCAGCCCGCCGCCCTCGCCCGGGATCATCGAGACCGTCAGCCGGCCCGGCAGGTCCTGCGTCGTGCCCGGCAGGCGGTAGTCGCCCAGCAACGCGTCGGGCACATCCGAAGACGTCACAAAGCCCGCCGGCACGTTCCAGACAAACCCCTCGGCCGCGACCTCGATCGGCTCCGTCTCGGGCCAGTCGTACGCCGCGGGCGGCTCCACTTCATACACCGCCACGCCTTCACGCTCCTCGCAAGACGCGAGCAACAACGCTAGGCACAGTAACAGTCGGGACCAGTCGCGCATGGGGGCGACATTCTAGGGCCAAGCCCCGCCCACGGGTGGCGACCCGCTCAAGAACCCGAACCCACCTTCGCCCACTGCTGCTCAAGCCGCGGCACCGACACCTTCTCCGCCGTGCCAAGCTCCTGAGCAAACAGCGATACCCGAAGCTCCTCAATCATCCACCGCAGCCGTTCAAGCTCCGGGTCATAACGCCCGTGCTCCCGGTCGGCCGTCTGCTGCTGGGCGTAGCGGTTCCACAGCGGAGCAACCTCCCGGAACCCCGCGACGTCCCGCGCGGCCGAGCCCGCCCCCGGGCCGCCGGCGCCGAGCTTGTCCAGACGCTTCACGACTGCCGACAGGTACCGCGGATACGACACCAGCCGATCCCACGGCGTCTGCGTGAGAAAACCCGCGCCCAACAGGTTGTCGAGCTGGATCCGCACATCCGCACGGGCGTAGTGGTCGGCCGGGAGCTTGGAGCGTTCCAGCGCAAGCCGGGCCGTATGCGCCGCCTGCAGGACCGGGCCCGCCACGCGGTGCACTTCGTCGGCCGCCGCGTCGAGTCGCTGAAAACCGACCCGCTGGCGCGTGATAAACGACTCGGCGTCGGTGATCTTCGCATGGTCAAACAGGAACGCCCGCTCGACGATCCGCGTCACCCACTGGTCCCGCAACGCCTTGGGTCGGCCATAGGGAGAAAACCATAATCGCTGGTCCTCGATCCCCGGCCACTGATCGACACGCCAACGCAGCTCACGCTGCACCTCAAACGTGTACAGCCGACGCAGCCCCAGCCGGGTCAGCCGACGGGCCTTGCCACGCTGATCGACCAGCCGCAGCGCGACCGACTCACCCTCGTCGATCAACGCCGGGTACCCCTTGGCCGCGATGCCGCTGCGCATCAGGTCGACGTGTTTGGGGAGCTCGCCAAACATCCACTGCGTACCGCCCGGCATGGACCACTGCTCCATGTCCATGCCCAGGTACGTCTGCACACTCCCCGCGCCGCACGCCCGCCGGACCGCCGCGACATCTCGGCCCGTCGCGACCTCGTTGCCGTCCTTATCCAAGACCCGCAAGCGCATCGTCAGGTGATCGGGCAGCTTCGTGGTGTCAAAGTCGTCCGCCGCGATCCGCAAACCCGCCACGGCGCTCAAGGCCTCGGCCGCCTGCTCCTCGAACGACCGCTCGCCAAACGGCATCGACTTGAGCGCCCGCCGCGCCGCGTCCGGCGCGGGCGACAGCGACTTGCGCAGCCCCTTGGGCAGCGACCGGATCATCGCCACCAGCTTCTCCTCCAGCAGCCCAGGCACCAGCCAGCCCACCCGGCGGGGGTCCAGCGACGCGAGGCCTTCGCGCGGCAGCGTCAGTGTCAGCCCATCGTCATCGGCGCCCGGCTCATAGCGATAGTCCAGCGCGTACTGGGCCGAGTCCACCGACAGCCGATCCGGGAAATGCGTCGGCGTGATGTCGTCGCTCCGCGCCCCGGGCGCAAGCAGGTCGTCACGCGACATCAACAACCCCCGCGCCGTGGCCGGGCCTTCCCGCTTGAGCCACTGTTTTAGACCGGCTGCATCAAACACGTCTGCGGGGATGCGCTGGTCGTAAAACGTAAACCGGCGGTCATCCGAAACCAACAACCCGTGCCGACGCGACTTTTGCTCCAGCCCGCGCACCTCAGCGACCAGCGCACGGTTGTGCTGCACGAAGCCGAGGTCGTTTTTCGCTTTCCCTTTGCCTTTCGACTTGCCTTTGTTCGTCGTGGGTTCCCAGTCCTCTTCGACCAGTGCGTGCTGGATAAACATGTGCCGCGCCTCGGCCGGGCTGACCTTGCCCAGCGGCACGGGCCGGGCGGCGATCAGCGTGAGCCCGTAGAGCGACACGCGCTCGCTGCACATCACCGACCCGGTCTCGCGGACCCACCTCGGGTCGCTGTGCGTAAGTTTCACCAGATGCCGGGCCAGCGGCTCGATCATGCCCGGCTGGACCCGGCCGACAGTCCGCGCATACCGGCGCGTCGTCTCGACCAGCTCCGACGCGACGACCCACTTGGGCTTGGTCTTGAACAGCGACGACCCGGGCCAGAGGTGGAGTGTCTGCCCGCCCGCGCCTTGGTAGTCGTAGCCATCGCCCTTGTGCGCAATGTTGGAGAGCAGCCCGGTGAGCAGCGCGCGGTGGATCGCGTCGCACGTGCCGTCGTTGATTTCTTCGGGCAGGTCTTCGCCGCGTGGGGCCTTGTCGACCAGGCCAACGTCTTTGGCCAGCCGGGCGAGCTGCTGGTAGACATCGACCCACTCCCGCATGCGCATGTAGTTGAGGAAGTTCTGCGAGCAGCTTTTACGCAGCTTGTTGTGCGAGAGCTTGCGGCGCTGGGCGTGGTAGAAACGCCAGAGGTTGAGGTAGAAGAGGAAGTCGCTGCGCGGGTCGGCGAACTTTTCGTGCGCGCTGTCGGCCGCGCCGCGTTTCTCCGCCGGTCGCTCGCGCGGGTCCTGCACCTCCAGCGCCGCCGCAACCACCAGCACCTCCTCCAGCACGCCTTCGTCTTTGCCCGCCAGCACCATCCGGCCCACCCGCGGGTCCACGGGCATCCGCGAGAGCGAGCGGCCAACCGTCGTCATCGCCGGCCCACCCTGCGCCTCGACATCCAACGCGCCAAGCTCATGCAGCGTCTTGTAGCCATCGCGGATCATGCTCGCCCGCGGCGGGTCGATAAACGGGAAACGCTCCACCGCACCAAAACGCAGCGACGTGATCTGCAGAATCACCGCCGCCAGCGAGGTCCGCAAAATCTCCGGCGTCGAGAACGCATCACGCCCCGCGAAATCTTCCGCACTAAACAGCCGGACACACACGCCCGGCCCGAGCCGGCCGCAACGCCCCTTACGCTGGTCGGCGCTCGCCTGCGACACCGGCTCAATCGGCAGACGCTGCACCTTGCTGTTGGGCGAGTATCGGCTGATCCGGGCCGTCCCCGTATCGATCACGTAGTGGATGCCCGGCACCGTCAGCGAAGACTCGGCCACGTTCGTCGCGACAATGATTCGACGCGGGCCACCCGCCGACGGCTTGAAGATCCGGTCCTGCTCCGCGTTGCTCAGCCGGCCAAACAGTGGCAGCACCTCCGCCCGGCGACGCCCACGCGACAGATGGTTTTCCAGCGACTCGCACGCCTCGCGGATGTCACGCTCCGTCGGCATAAACACCAGCACATCCCCGCCCGGCTGCGCCTCACCCGGGTCACGCGACAACTCATCCACCGCACGGCAGAGCGCATCGCCCAACTCCTCCGACTCCCCCGTCTCCTCGTCGACCAGCGGCGGCCGATACCGCACCTCGACCGGGTACGTCCGGCCCGACACCTCGATCACCGGTGCCGGCTCGCCCATCGCCTCGTCCGCAAAGTGCTCGGCAAACCGCGCGGTATCGATCGTCGCCGATGTGATCACCACCCGCAGCTCGGGACGCTTGGGCAGGATCTGTTTGAGGTGACCGAGGATGAAGTCGATGTTCAGCGACCGCTCGTGGGCCTCGTCGATGATGAGCGTGTCGTACTGCTCGAAGAAGCGGTCACGCGACGCCTCGGCCAGCAGCACCCCGTCGGTCATCAGCTTGATGTAGGTATTGGGCGAGGTCTTGTCGTTGAAGCGGACCTTGTAGCCCACGGCCGAGCCCAGCGGCGTGCCCAGTTCCTCGGACACGCGGGCCGCGACCGACCGCGCCGCGATCCGCCGGGGCTGCGTGTGGCCGATGAGCCCCGAGACCCCGCGCCCCATCTTGAGCAGTAACTTAGGTAGCTGTGTGGATTTACCCGAGCCGGTCTCCCCCGCGACGACGACGACCTGATGCCGATCAATCGCGTGGGCGATCTCCTCGGCCCGCTGCGTGATCGGGAGGTCGGCCACCAGCTCGGGCACGGGCAAGGCGCTCAGCCGATCCTCGCGCAGCGCGACGGATCGGTCGAGCTGCCGAGCCAGTCGGCGGAGGTTGTCTTCGTACGGTCGCCCGTCGCGCCGCGCGTTGCGCACCGCATCAAGCCGACGCGACAGGCGGTGTCGGTCGATCAGCATCGCGCCGCTGAGGCGCTGGGCAAGTTGGGTAAGCGGATCGCTCACGTCAAAAAATTTCTTTCAAGTCTTGGGCTCAATCCCCATTCTATCCCGGCGGCAACTCGTGTATCCTCTTGAAACCTGTCTGGAATCGAGGTCTTTCGATGGACTCGCTCGCTGGAAATCTCCTCGTGGCCGCCCCGGCGATGGATGACCCTAACTTTGAACGGGCGGTGATCCTGCTGATCGACCATAGCGACCAAGGCACGCTGGGCTTGATCCTCAACCGCCCATCGGAAACGAAGGTCGACGCGGTGTGGGACCAGGTCAGTCTGATGCCCTGCCCGGTCGACCAGTGGCTTCGGCGGGGCGGGCCTTGCCCCGGGCCGTTGATGGTGCTGCACGATCGCCCGACCCACGCACAGGTCGAGGTCTGCGAGGGCGTCTGCTTCAGCAGCGAGGAAGAACTCGTCGCCGGCGTCATCGACCCCGACGCGGACGACCCCGACGACGAACACCGGGGCACACGGCTGGGCTTCTACGTCGGCTACGCCGGCTGGGAAGCGGGCCAACTCGAAGCCGAGCTCGGTACCGGTTCCTGGCTGGTCACCCGGGCGACCCCGGCGGTGGTCTTCGACCAGGACGCCGACGACGGGCTGTGGATGCGCGTCATCACCAGCATCGACCGCGCGATCGCGATGCTCGCGCTCAACCCCGGGCTCATCCCACACGACCCGTCGATGAACTAAGCGGCGCAAACAAAAACACCGGGCGGTGAGGCCCGGTGTTTTCAGTTTGCTTTCGCCAGCAACGGGCGACGCCCGCGGCGGGTGTCTACTCGTCTTCCGGGATGAAAAGCTCGTGGCCCTGGCCCTTCACTTCATTCGCGGCAAGCACGGCCTCCCACGCCGCGGCGTTGTCGCCCTCGAGCAGCGCGTTCTCTGCGGTGAGCAGATGCACCACCACCTCGTTCATCAGCTTGCGGTACGTCGCGGTCAGCTCCGCCTGCTGGGCCGCGGGAAGGTCCGCCACCATCGCAGGCAAATGGGCCTTTGCTGCCAAGGCAAGCGTCGCCATCTCGTGCAGCTTCTCGACCGTGTCGGCGTTCTGCGACTCGTCCCGCGTCTGTCGGCGGATGCTGCGGTACAGGCCATTCATCTCTTCCATCGCCTCGTGCAGCTCGTGCCCGGCATGGTCATCCGCCGCAACCGGGGTAGGCCGAGGTACCAGCGTCACCGCCGCCACAACCATCATGACCAGGCCAACAACCGCAACGGGGGTCTTCACCAGCTTCATTTTCGTCATCCTTCGAGTTAGGTAACAAGGGGTAATCGATTCAACAGGCCTGCGACGAGACCGCCCACCGGCAGGCACAGGCATGATAACGACGCGCGGGGACGAGATGGCTTACGCGCCGATCGGGGTCTTCTGCGACAGGCCGTTTACCCACGCCAAACCCGCTAAACTACCGATCCCATCGGGCCGGGGGTCGGTGCCGATGGTCGATCGTATTCCCCCGTATCGGGCCCCGTTATGTATTTCCATAAGATCCATCAGCCGGAAAACTTCGCCTTCCCGGCCGCGCGCGGCGTCACCCCCGGCAAGCTGACGATCAACGGCACCCCCTTCCGCCAGTCCCTTGAGGCGCTGGGCGAGGGGGTGTTCCGCTACCGCGTCGAGCACGCGCGCTGGCCCGAACAACTCCGCGAGGCCGAGCTGGACACGGGCTTTACAGACGAGTCGGTCGGCGAAGCCGGCATCCACACACGCGACGGCCTCACCCTC
Source organism: Phycisphaerales bacterium JB063 (assembly GCA_044439905.1). Lineage (GTDB taxonomy): Bacteria > Planctomycetota > Phycisphaerae > Phycisphaerales > Phycisphaeraceae > JAHQVV01. The sequence goes on from JBITAC010000107.1 coordinate 11,947, forward strand.
CGCGACGACGCGGGCCGAGTCCTGCTCTGCTCCGAGCCGGGCCGGCTCTTCGGGGTCTCGGGCAACGCGTGGATGATGGGCTTTGCCTACGACAAGTCCCTGCGGTTCTACGGCCTGGGCGAAAAGTACAGCGGCTTCGAACACAGCCAGAAGCACACCAAGTTCTGGAACACCGACGTCTGGGCCGACTTCGACGGCAATGTCTTCGTCAACCACGCCCCCGACCCCGCGTACCTCTCCGTGCCTTACCTCATCGTCAAGCGCGGCAACCGCTATGTCGGCATCCTGATCAACAACCCCTACGCCACATTTGTCTCGCTCAACCCCAAGGTCCGCATCGCCGAGCAGGCCGACGCCGCCGACCCCGACGGCGAATCCCGCTTCTTCATCGGCTCACCCAACGGCCAGCCCGAGGTGTTTTTCATCGTCGGCCCGTCGCTCGACGCACTGACCCGCAAGCTGCAACGCCTCGTCGGCACCACACCGCGGCCGCCGATCTGGGCGCTGGGCCACCAGCAGTGCCGATGGGGCTACGCAAGCTTTAGCGACCTCGACAAAATCGACAAACAGTTCCGCAAGCACAAAATCCCTAACGACGGCCTCTGGCTCGATATCGATTACATGACCGGCTACCGCGTCTTTACGTGGAACAAAAAACACTGGAAAGACCCGGCCCAACAGGTCGCCAGGCTTCAGTCACGCGGCCAACGCGTCGTCCCCATCTTCGACCCCGGCGTCAAGCTCGACCCCAAGTACCACGCCTACAAGTCCGGGCACCAGCAGGACATCTTCTGCAAAAACCCGGCCGGCACCGCGTACGTCGGATTCGTCTGGCCGGGCACCACGGTGTTCCCCGACTTCTCCATGCCCGAGGGCCGGGGGTGGTGGGCCAAACAAGTCGAAAAAACCGTCAACGCGCCGGGCATCACCGGGTGCTGGCTCGATATGAACGACCCGGCCACCGGGCTCAGCGAAAACAGCGAGATGCTCTTCCGCAACGGCACACTCCCACACGACGCTTACCACAACCAGTACGCCCTGGGCATGGCCAAGGCCACCCACCAAGGCATGCGCACCGCGCACCCCGACCAGCGCCCCTTCCTCCTCACACGCAGCGGGTACACCTCCATCGGACGCTACGCCGCCGCGTGGACCGGCGACAACTACTCCAACACGCACCACCTTAAAAACAGCATCCCCACCTCACTCAACCTCGCGCTCTCGGGCGTGCCCTTCAACGGGCCCGACGTGCCCGGCTTCGGCGGCGACCCCACACCCCAACTTGCGACCGCCTGGTACAAGACCGGCTTCCTCTTCCCCTTCCTACGCAACCACAGCAACAAAGAGCACCGACTCCAGGAGCCCTGGGCCTTTGGTGCCCGGCCGCTCCGAACCATCCGCCGATACATCCGGCTTCGATACAAACTGCTCCCGTATCTCTACAACCTCTTTGTCCAGCAGGAAGCGACCGGCGAGGCGATCCTGCGCCCGCTGCTGCACGACTTCGCCGACACCAAAGCCCTGCCCCTGGACCGCATCGACAACCAGTTCATGGTCGGCCCCGCGCTGATGCAGGCCCCTGTGCTCGACGAGCTCGCGCACCAGCGGCAGGTCGTCCTCCCCGCCGCGCGGTGGTTCGACGCCATGCGTGGCCGATGGGTCAAGGGTGGCAAACGCACCCGTGTCACCACCGACGACGACACCACGCCGATGTACATCCGCGACGGCTCGATCGTCCCGATGCGCCCCGGCGAACCGACGGATAACGCGACCGACCTGCTGGATATCGAGCTCCACCTGTTCATCAGCAACAGCTTCCGCGGGGCCGCACGCTACACCTACGTCGCCGACGACGGCCAGAGCTACGGCTACCAGCGCGGCGAGCAGACACGCATCACTTTCGAAGCCAGGCAGCACGGCGGAAAGCTCACGCTCCACGCGATCGGCGAAGGGTATGGCTACGGCCCGATCCGCATCCGTTTCGTGGTCTACGGCAAAGCAAAAGAACTCACCCTCCGTGCCGGCAACGCGCGTCGCGGCGTCACGCTCAAGCCCGCAAGTATCACACTCACGGGCGGTAAAATCCCGATCTCGAAATCTGCCGCACTGGGGTTTGGTGAGTAACTCCGCGTCGCCGTATACAAACCAACCCCCTCGTCGATGGCCCGTGGCCTTGCGCACCAAGGCCGAGGCAGGCGCTATCCCTTGAGCCCCGACCCCGCGCCGGTATCGACAAAGAAACGTTGGGCCGCAAAAAACAGCAGGATACAGGGTAGCATCGTCACGAAGCTCGCCGCCATGAGCAGGTGCCGATCGTCCGTGCCGTACTGCCCGTTGAAGCTGTTGAGCGCCAGCGCGAGCGTACGATTCTCGGGCGAGTTGAGATAGATCAACGGGGCCATGAAGTCGTTCCAGGTAAACATGAATGTATAGATCGCGACGATGGCGATCACGGGCTTGCTCAGCGGCAGCATCAGCCGCCAGTAGATGGATAGTGCGCTCGCGCCGTCGAGACGCGCCGCCTCAAGCAGCTCCTCGGGCACCTGCTGGAAGAACTGGCGGAACATGAAGATGAAGAACGGGGCGCCGAACAGGTTGGGCACGATCAGCGGCAAAAACGTGTCGATCCAGCCGAGCTGGCGGAAGATCAGGAACACCGGGATCATCGTCACCTGCGCGGGCAGCATCATCGTCGCGAGCATGATGGCAAACGCCGTGTCGCGCCCGCGGAAGCGGTAGCGGGCAAAACCAAAACCCACCAGCGAGGACGAGAGGACCTGCCCGACCACACAGCAGGCGGTGATCACGACGGTGTTGGACAGCGCGGGCCAGAACCCCATTTTCGCGAGCGCATCGGGGTAGTTGCGCCACTGCGGCGAGGCGGGGAGCCACTGCGATAGATCGCTGATCTCCTGGTCGGTCTTGAGTGAATTGCTGACCAGGATGAAGAACGGCAGCATGAGCAGCACACCGCCCAGGATCAGCAGCGACCAGGTCACCAGGCGAGGCACCCATGCGTTGTCACTGCTTCCGGTGGTCATCCGCGCAGCCCCTCATAGTGGATCATGTTTTTGCTGCCGCGGAAGACCATCGCGGTCAGGACCACGAGCAGGACAAACAGCACCCAGGCCAGCGCACTCGCGTAGCCCATGTTGTGGAACTCAAACGCGTGGCGGTAGAGGTTGAGCACATAGACGTTGAGGTCGTCGTTACTCCCGCCGGTGCTGGAGGTGATGACATAGGCCTGCGTAAAGACCTGGAACGAACCGATGATGCCCATCACAACGTTGAAGAAAATCAGCGGGCTGAGCATCGGGAGGGTGACATTGAGGAACTGGCGGACACGGCCTGCGCCATCGATCCGTGCGGCCTCGTAAAGCGACGCGGGGACGGCCTTGAGCCCCGCGAGGTAGATCACCATCCCGCCGCCGACACCCCAGAGCGACATGATCACGATCGCGGGGATCGCAAACACCGGGCCGTCTTGCCCAAACCAGTCGGGCGCGGGTAGGCCCAACCACGAAATCACCGCGTTGATCACGCCGCGTTCGTTATCAAACATCGCGATCCACAGCGTCACCAGCGCCACCCCCGTCACGACCGAAGGCAGGAAGAACACCGTCCGCCAGAGTGCAACCCCACGGACCTCGACATTCAGCAGCACCGCGACCGCGAGCGCGAGCCCCTGCAAAAGCGGCACGGCCAGCAGCGTGTAGTACACCGTCACCTTCAGCGAGCCAAGGTAGTCGTTGTCATACGCCGCCATGTGCCGGTAGTTGTCAAGACCGACAAACCGCGCTTCGCCCAGCGGCGCCATCGCCGACCACTGCGTCAAGCTCAGCAGCAGCGCAAGGATGATGGGCCCGATGACGAACAGCAGGAACCCCACGATCCAGGGCGAGATAAACAGCCAGCCCATGCGTGCCTCGGCCGCGCCGAGTTTGCCCGCCCGCTCGCGCCGCGCGACAACGACCAACACCGCCAACCCAGCAAGCAGCCCGACGCCCGTCACCCCAAGCACCTTGCACCAGGGCATGACGCCATAGTCCGTGGAGTAGAGCGGCGAAGCACGCTCGTTGAGCCAGAGCGATTCGACCGCCCGGCCGGCCTCCTCAGCGGTCTTGTTATCCAGGACAAGCGTGTCCTTCATCTCGCTCTCAAGGATGCGGTTGAACTGCTTCAGGCGCGGGAACTGCGGGAGTCGGCCCACACGTGCGCTATCAAGGAAGACGTGGACATGCGCCGGGCCGTGCGGCGTGTCGAGGAACGCGGGGGACTCGGCCACCGTCTGCATCGCGGGCATCGCGAGCCCGAGCCGGGCCGTGCGTCGCTGGCCTTCTTCGCCGCACAATGATTTCAGCAGCGCCGTCGCCTCCTCGGGGTGTTCCGTCTGCGCGCTCACCGCCCAGGCCACGGTGAACAGAAAACTCACCGGCTCGACGCCGGGGGCGTGCGGCAGCGGAACCACGTCCCACTCAAAAGGAACGTCCGACATCTGCGGCGTAAACCAACGGCCATACGGCCCCAGCGCCCCCACCAGCCCCCGGCGGAACAGGTCGTCCTCACTCTCGGTGATCCCCGACGCGTTGAACACGCAGCCGTCCTCGAAGCGCAGCTTGCGGATGAAGTCCAGGCACGCCACCGACGCGGGCGAGTCGGTCTGCACATCCGTGAAATCGCTGTCATTATCGCCGAAGAACGATCCGCCAAACGTCCACAGCAGGTTCCGCATCGGGTCGGGCCAGTGCTTGATCACACCGCCGTAGATGCGTGGGCCTCCGGCGTAGGCGCTGTCGTCGTTAAGCGCATCGATCGCGATCATCGCCTCGCGGTACGCGCCCCAGGTCCAGCCGTCGCGGTGGATCGACTCGAGCTCTGCGTCGGTATACCCCGCGGCGCGGAAGAGGTCGGCGTTGATGTACATCACGGCCGGGGTGAAGTCCTTGGGGATCGCGACGAGATCGCCCGTCGGCCCGGTCTGTCCCGCCTCGGCGTCCCAACGAAACGCGTCCATCAGCGCGGGGTAGAACGCATCAAGCCAGTCCGCCTCGCCCGCGGCGCGTTGCGCGGCGGCGTACGGCTCCAGGTTCAGCACCATCCCCGTGTCCGCAAACTCCGCGACATTGTCGGGCAGCAGGTAGAACAGGTCGGGCGGCGTCCCGGCCGCGAGCATCGTCTTGAGCTTCGCATCAAAATCGGTCGCGTGGATCCGCCTGACCTCGACGCCCGGGTGCTCGGCCATGTACGCGTCGATCATCGCCTGGACGATCGCCTCTTCCTCTTCCCTGCCCCAGTGCAGGACCGTCAGCACCACCTTCGCCTCGCCGCCGCGGCCTGCGATATCCAACACCGTGCGCGAGCCCACGTCGTAGAACGACCACAGCACGAGCGCGAGCGCGAAGACGCCGAGGGTCCATCGGAATGCGCGGGCGATGTGGTGCATGACGTGAACGAATCCAACCACGAAACACGCCGAGGGAGCGGGGGCCACCCGCCTGGCGACCGACTCAATCCCCGAGCGATGCGCGATCGACAAACACCGAAACACCGTACGACGGCACCGCGACGTCCAGCTTACCGTCCTGTATCGGGTACGACTCCAGCGCCGGGTCGCCGAGGTCCAGAACGGGCCGAGCACGCGGGTCGCCCTCCGCCAAGACGGCACGCACCTTGGGCGAGAGCAGGTCGACCCAGGCCGCGCCCTCGTCGGCATCGGCCAACTCAACAACCACCTGCCGGGTGCGCGGCGAACGGTTGACCGCGACCACCACCCGACGATCCCCCAGCACGCGTTCGAACACCAGCACACCCGCGTCGTCATCAGTCAGGACCGTGCGGTACTGACCAACGCGCAGCGCGGGCAGTGCCTGCCGCACCGCGATCGCGTGGCGATACCAGGCGTGCATCACGCGGTCATGCTCGACCCCCGCACCGTCGTAGGGCTCCAGGTCTCGCCACACCATCGGCATGCGGTTGCTCGGGTCGTCGGGCCCCCACATCCCCGCCTCGCTGCCGTAGTAGATCATCGGCGCGCCGACGAAACACATCTGGAACGCGACGAGCTGCATCATGCGCCGCCGTTCTTCGCTGTTGGGCTTTCGGCGGTTGTAGTCCGGGCCGTTGTCCTGCAAGCGGTTTTCGCCGTCGTAGGGTCGGTCGGGGTTCACAAACATCGACGCCAGCCGGTCCGTGTCGTGGCTGTCCATCAGGTTCTGCTGCGCGAACGCGACTTCAAGCGGGTAGCTGTAGGCCAAGTCGTCCAGACGCGTGGCAAAGTCGCTGGGGGTGATCGCGTTGCGGCGTTCGATAAAGAAGTCGGTCGCAGCTTCGGCGAATCGGTAGTTCATCACCGCGTCGAACTGGTCGCCCTGGAGCCAGGGGTGCGCCCACTGCCAGATCTCGCCGGTGATGTAGGCGTCGGGGTTGATGGCTTTGACGTGCTGCCGCCAGGCGCTCCAGAACGGGTGGGGGATGTCGCCGGGCACGTCGAGGCGCCAGCCGTCGATGCCGTCGGCCGGGTCGCCGTCGCCATCGGGGTCCATCCAGCGGGCGGTGATGTCGAAGATGTGTTGGCGTGGGCCGGGCGCGAGGCCGAGGTCGGGGTCTTTTCGGAAGGTGGGCAGCGAGCCGTTGGGCTGGTCCCACGCCGCCCACTGGATGCCGCCCGGTTTACCGTAGGTGCTCGGGTCGCCCCAGTTTTGTGGATCGCCCCAGTCGGTGATGTCGAACCAGTCGGCGTAGGCGGAGTCGCGTCCGTTTTGGAGGACATCCTGAAAGAACGGGTGCGCGGTGCCGACGTGGTTGAACACGCCGTCGAGGATGACCTTGAAGCCCTGCCGATGCGCTTCTTCGAGGAAGGCGAGGAAGACACGGTCGCTGCCGGACCACTGCCAGGTCTCGGGGTCGTCGGTCTCGCCGGGCAGGCCTTCGAACGGGTGTTCGCGTTTGGCCCCGAAGTTGTCGTCGACGTGGCGGTAGTCGGCCGTGTCGTACTTATGCATCGACTCGGCCTCGAAGATGGGGTTGAGGTAGAGGGCGTTGATGCCCAACTCGCGGAGGTAGGGGAGTTGCTGCTGGAGCCCCTGCAGGTCGCCGCCGTACCGCCGCCGCCAGACGTTGCCTTCGCCGGTGTAGAAATTGTGTTGGCCGCGCGCCTCGCCCGGGAGGGTATCCCACCAGTCGCTGGTCCAGGGCACGAGGCGTTCGTACCAGTGCGTGTCGGGATCGTTCGATGCGTCTCCATTACGGAAACGCTCGGGGAAGACCTGATACCACACGGCATGCTTGGCCCACTCGGGGGTGTGGATCGTCTCGCGCATCTCGGCGCGGTAGAAGCCGCCGTCGGCTGGGAGCGTCAAGGTCGTGTCGCCATCGACGAGTTCGATCTGGTACTGCGTGTTGCCAAAGACCCGGATGACCTGCCGAAAACGATCGAGCCCATCGCCGGTGCGGTGCAACGGCAGCTCGACGCGTCGCGTCGCCGAGTCGGTCACGGCGTCGGCGATCAGCGCAAAGGCGCGTTCGACATCGCCCGCCTGGGCACGCACCGACAGCACCAGCAGGTCGTCCGACGCGACGCTGTGGTCGGCGGGGGCGCGGGGGTCGTGAAACACGGCGCGAGGTTCGATGGCGTTGTCGATCGGCTCATCCAGGTCGCGCACATCGAGGCCGACAAGCACCGCCGAGTTGACCCCGCCGTGGCCGTCGGGCTGCTCGTGGTCCGGGTCGGAGGCGGGGTCGTTGAGCCAGGCCTCACCATTGATGACGAACTTGTAGTGGTGTACGCCGTTGGGCAGGTCGAGCGTGATCGACCAGTCGCCATCGTCGCCGCGCGTCATGGGGTGGTCGGTGCGGGACCAGTCGTTAAAGCTGCCGGCCAGGTGGACGGTGCGTGGCTCGGGCCGGTCGGCCATGGGCGTGTAAATAAACGTGTGGCCGACGCCGGGCTCCTGCGCCGCCGCGTGGCCGGCCGACGGCGCGGCACAAGCGCAGGCCAATGCAAGCAGGACCGCGGCCAGCAGCACCATCCGTTGCACAGCGGCGTATCGAATTGATTCGGGCTGAAGACACCGGGCAAGCGAGACGGACCCAGCCCCCGTCGGCAGTAGGGCAGCGGTCTGCGGTGTAACCTCGGCGGGTGGCGTGGCTCGGGTTTCACACATGCAGGACCTCGGGGAGTTGGCGTACTATCGAAGCCCGTTCGCCTGCCGATTGATCGCGGTGGACTGTCGCAGGACGAGGTGGGTCTGGAGCTTGTGGGCGACCGGCTCCTTGCTGCCATGAATCCGATCGATCAGGCGCTCGCACGCGATCGCGCCGGCCTCGTAGAGCGGGGTGTTGATCGTGGTCAGGGAAGGGTTCACAAACGCGGCGTACTGGATGTCGTCGCACCCGATGATGGAAAGCTCGTCGGGCACGCTGAGTCCGCGCTGGCTGGCGCAGTGCAATGCGCCCAGCGCCATCTTGTCGTTGCCGGCGAAGATCGCGGTAACCTCCGGGTTTGCATCGAGCAGCTGGTTCGCCGCGGCGTAGCCATGCTCTTCGGTGAATCGGCCGTCGACCAGCAGGCCTTCGTTGACTTCACCGACGTGTTCCTGCATGCGTGCCCGGTAGACGCCCATCATCTGCCGCATGGTGTAGACCTCGGGCGCGCCGTGGATCATGCCGATCTTGCGATGCCCGAGCTGGAAGAGGTAGGTCATGATCTGCTGCGCGGCCGAGTCGTAGTCGCACATGACGTAGTCGAGGTCGAGGTCGGTGGCGACACTGTTGACCATCATCGCGCGGTAGCCGCCCTCGGCGAAGTCGCCCAGGAAGGTGTGGAGGTCGCTGAAGCCGATGCACAAGACACCGTCGATGAACCGGCGGTCGAAGAGGTCGAGGTGTTTCTTCTCGCGGATAAAATCGGGCTTGGCATGCTCGAGCATCACCTTGTGCCCGAGGCGGGCGGCCTTGTCGCAGATGCCGGAGATCAGCTCGCCAAAGTAGGGGTCGGCCATGGTGTGACGGAGGGTGGGCATCAGGACCGCGAGCATGTTGGTGTACTTGCTCGAGAGCGACTGCGCGATCCGGTTGGGTCGGTAGCCCAGCTCCTTGACCACACGGTTGACCTTTCGGCGGGTCTGGGCGGTGATCTTGGGGTTGTTGTTCAGGACCATTGAGACCGTCGCCGCAGAGACCTCGGCCTTGCTGGCGATCTCGCGGATGCCGACGCGTTTGGGCGCACCGTTCGCGGCGGTCGGCCGCTTGGCGGGGGAGGCGTCGGGCGTCGATGGGGGGGGAGTGGGCTGTTTGGGCATGGGTGCGACCGCTGCGGCTGAAGGCCACCTAGGTAAAACAGTTTACCTAACAATTGAACGGCGTCCAACCCGTTTTGCGACATCCGCCGGCTATCGCCTCCCCACCTGACCCGGGCCTGGCTTGCACGGGACATGGGCAGATATCGGCGTAATCAGAAAAATGCACATCTCTTGGGCATAGGGGTTGACCCGGAAACGATTGCCCTTATACTCATTAAACGGTTTACCGGCCCGGGAGGGCGGTGGGCCCAGGGGCCCGGCCGAGGCCTCGCCTTGCATGACGAAAAACCGCCACGATCTCGGATCCGCCTTCACGCCCGCCCATTCCGCCCCTCAAGTTGAACCGTTTTAGCAGCGACGTGACCGCCCACACCGAACCGACGACACCGGAGCCCACGATGCACCGACGAGCACGCCCCCGACCCCACGCCTTCACGCTCATCGAACTGCTGGTCGTCATTTCCATCATCGCGCTCTTGATCGGCATCCTGCTCCCCGCGCTGGGCGCGGCACGCAACTCCGCCCGCAACGCGCAGTGCCTCGCCAACGTCCGCAGCATGTCGCAGAGCACCGCCGCCTTCGCTGCCGACCATGGCCAGCATGTCCAGACCTCCAGCTCCGACACACTCTGGATCCCCGGCTCCCCGCCGAAGTGGGTCCGCCAGTTCAACGCCCGCTTCAACGACGCCCAAGGCAATCGGTTTAAGGACTGGGCCAGTGCGATCGCCCCGTACCTCGGCTCGGCCGACAACGACACCTTCAACGACGCCGACCCGGCGGTGTCGAAGATCTTTACCTGCCCCAACGACCCGGGCCAGTCCGACGGCGAGGCCGAGGGCCCGGGCTACCGCATCTACAACAACATCACCGACTCGTCGCTGAACCAGCCCATCTCGTACGCGGTGAACGCGGACGTCAACTCGGTGATCTGGAACGGCTCGGGCCGATGGACCGCGAGCCAGCCGATCACCCCGGTCGGCGGGCCGGTGGCGGTGGGCAATCTGGACCGCGTCAAGGACGCGTCGAGTGTCCTGATCTACGCCGAGGCGGGGACACGCGCGCCCGGCGGCGGCTCGTCGCTCATCGGCGGCAGTGATGTGATGTTCTACTCCTCACCGATCGGCAGCGGGACCTTCGCCGACATCGCCGAGCACCCCATCCTCGGGCTCCGCGTGCCGCTCAAAGAAAACGAGGGCGGCGACCGACACGGCAGCCGAGTCAATATCGCCTTCCTCGATGGCCACGCCTCCAGCACCGGCGACACCGACTGGGAAGACGTCCTGGTCACGCCCAACGGCAAGCAGTAAGCAACACCAAGCGACCCACAGAACCCCCTTCGGAGGAGACTCACGATGACGATTCTGAAATGCTCAACCGCCTGCCTGCTCGCATCGCTCTGCGCGGCCGCGCCCACGCTGGCACAGGGCATCGACGGCACGCTCGCGGGGGATGAGTCCTTCTACGGCAGCGCGCTGTCGATCCAGAACACCGACACGCAATTCGGCAACGCCACCAACGGCGACATCACCGTGTCCAACGGCGGGTCCGAGATCAACCAGGTCTTTGGCACCATCAGCGGCGGCATGCTCCACGTCCTCATCACCGGCAACCTCGAAAACAACTTCAACAAACTCGACGTCTTCATCGACACCGGTGCGGGCGGCGTCAACAGCATCGTCGGCAGCGCTTTGCCCGGGCTCGTCGACCCCTTCAGCGCAGGCGGCTTCGCCCCACCCAACGGCCAGAACACCGATGGGATCGGTGCGCTCCAGCAGATGGACGGCCTCACCTTCGACACCGGCTTCAACGCCAACCACTACCTCACCTTTTCCAACGGCACCGAAGACACGGGCCCCGGCAGCCCGCCGACCCAGTTCTGGGCCTTCACCGCGCACTACGCCGACCTCAGCAACGGCACCGCGGGCGTCTCGAGTGCGCTGGGGATGCAGCTCGCACCCCAAGGCATGCCCAACGTCCTGCGCGAAGCCGGCGGCTCGCTGACCGATACGCCACACGTCCCGGGCACGACCATGCTCGGCCCGGCGCTCCCGGGTCTCGGGCAGGGCGAGCTCATCGACCGCGACTACGTCTTCGCCAACGGCGGGGCGACCGATGACAGCGGCGACAACCTCATCGCACCCGAGCTCGAGTTCGCGCTCAACGTCGACCCCAACGAGACCGGCATCCCCGGCCTCGAAAACCTCAGCGACCACCGCGCGATGGACAACATCCTCGGCATGCTCATGGCCATCGACGCCAGTAACACCGCCGGCGTCGACGGTGGACTGGGCGACTTCACCGTGCCCACCAGCGGCGACCCCGAGAACGTCATCACCGGTATCGAGTTCGCCATCCCCCTCGCCTCACTGGGCAACCCCACCGGCGACATCAGCATCGTCGCCTTCATCAACGGCGGCAGCCACAACTTTGCCTCCAACCAGTTCGCGGGCGACGGCGTCCTCCAGGGCAACCTCGGCGACGGCTCGGGCGAGTTCTCCGGCACGCTGGCCAACCTCGACCTCTCCACCATCGCCGGCAACCAGTTCGTCACCATCAGCCAGTCGGGCGACCCCATCACCGGCGACCTCAACGGCGACGGCTTTGTCGGCGTCGAAGACCTCGACATCCTCCTCGCCAACTGGGGCGATACCGTCACCGCCGGATCGCTGGCCGACGGCGACGCAAACAATGACGGCGTGGTCAACAACCTCGACCTCGCCATCGTCCAAGGCAACTTCGGCAACGGCACGCTGCCCGGCGGCGTGGTCCCCGAGCCCACCTCCCTGGCGCTGGTCGCGCTAGGCGGGTTGGCGCTGGGCCGTCGGCATCGGCGGGCATAAACAGGAATGGACTGGCCCACCCAGACGCCAGATGTATCTTTCAAGAAGGCCTGCGGGCCGACAACGCGAGACGAGATAAGAACCCTTTAACCAATGCCTCAGGAGGCGAAAAACATGCAGAAGCTTCTCCCCACTTTGTTCACCGCTGGCGCTCTGGTCGCCGCGCTCCCCACGCTCGCGGTGCCGACCGTCGACGGCACGCTCGACGGCCAGTACGGCAGCGCGCTGGCCATCCAGAACGTGCAGACCAACTTCGGCGACGCGGCCGACCCCAACGGCCTGGGCGGCGGGGGCGAGCTCGACGCGGGCTACGCCGTGGTCGACAACGGCCGGCTCTACGTCATGCTCACCGGCAACATCGAGCCCAACTTCAACAAGATCAGCGTCTTTATCGACTCCGTCGCGGGCGGTGAGAATACCCTTGACGGCTCGCTCGCCTACGACTTTGGCAACGTGTCTCAGAACTTCGGCGGGCTGACCTTCGACTCCGGTTTCGAGGCCGACTACCACGTCTTTGGTCGATGGGGCGGCGGGGCCTTTGAGGTCGATATCGTCGACCGCATCAACAGCACCGCCGGCGCGATCCTTGGCGACACCGGTGCCGCCAGCAGCGGCGCAGGCACCGGCATCCAGAGCGGTACCGCGATGGGCGACGGCAACGGCACGACCTCGTTCCTCAGCTCGGGCCTCGAGTTCGGCTTCAACAACACCAACGTCGCGGGCGTCGCCGGCGGCACCGGCTCGGCCGACATGTCCGCCGCCCAGGCCGTCACCACCGGATTCGAGTTCTCCGTCGCCCTGGCCGACATCGGCAACCCGGGCATCGGCGACGTCATCCTCATCCACGCGGTCTACGGCAACGGCGACAACAACTACCACTCCAACCAGGTCCTCGGCGGACTGCCTGGCGGAACCGACAACCTCGGCGGCGACGGCTCGGGCAACTTCACCGGCAACCTCTCCGGCATCGACTTCAACCAGTTCGCCGGCAACCAGTACTTCGCCGTCACCGTCGTCCCCGAGCCCGGATCACTCGCGCTGCTCGGCCTCGGCGGGCTCGCACTGATCCGCCGCCGCCGCTAACCGGCCCGCTCAACCGGCACATCCGTTCGCTGCCGGACCCAATCAAGACCCCCGGATGCGGGGTGGGTGGGTTCGCCTGCCCACTCCGCTTTTCTTCTGCCTATCGGTCTGCCCATGAGTACGATCCAACCGCCCAAGACCCGACGCTTGCTCGCCGCAATCAGCGCCGCCGCTGCGACCATTGCCTTCTTCCCCGCGACGCATGCCAACGCCCAAGACTCCTCGGCCGCGCCCATCCTCCAGTGGTTTGAATCGACCTACGAGACCCAAGAGCAACGCCTGCCCGACCTCTTCATGGCGGGCTACGGCACGGTCTGGCTCCCCCCGCCCGGACGCGCCGACTCCTCCGACTTCTCCGTCGGCTACGACGTCTACGACCGCTTCGACCTCGGCACCCCCGAGCGCCCCACGCTCTACGGCACACAGACCGGGTTCCAGTCCTTCGCCCACATGGTGCACCGCCTGGGCGGCTCGGTCCATGTCGACCTCATCCTCAACCACAACGGCTTCTCCGACGCCGGCACCCCCGGCTTCCTCGAAGGCGGCGGCTACCCCGGCTTCGTCCTCCAAAACCCCGACGGCGACAACGACCCCTTCGGCACGCCCGGCACCGACGGCGACTTCAACTCCGCGTTCGACTACGGCGACCTCCGCGGCCGGCTCGCCGGGCTCATCGATATCGACCACGCCACCAACCACACACTCATCCGCCACCCCGTCGACCCGAACAATCCGCTCAATATCCCCGCCGGCCAAACCCCCGACGGCGCAGGCCGATTCGCCAACCAACCGCTCGCAAGTAATGCCCAGTTCTATCCTGATCTGGACCTCGACCCGATCATGGTGTTCGACCCCGTCACCGGCGAGCAGGACATCGCGATCTACCCGTTCAACCTCGACAACCCGATGGCCGGTGACCCGGTCCCCGAAAACGCGACGGGCCTGCTCATGCGCTATGCGCAGTGGATGGTGCAGGTCAACGGTGTCGACGGGTTCCGCATCGACGCCGCCAAGCACATCGAAGGGTTCACCTTCGACTTCTTCGACCGCGCGGTCTACCGCGCCAACCCACGCACCCTGCTCGACGGCTCGACCCAGCACGTCTTCAGCTACTCCGAAGTCTTCGACGGCAACCGCGACCTCCTGCAGACCTATGTCGTCAAGACCATCAACGACAGCGACCCCGGCCGGGTCGGCGGCAACCGCGACGCGCTCGACTTCGCCCAGTACTTTACCCTGCGCGACAACCTCAACAGTAATGCGTTTGGCAACGACTGGCGCGACGTCGTCAACGCGGGGATGGATGTCTACGACGACGGGCTCATCAACGGGAGCTCGGGCGTCACCTTCGCGCAGAGCCACGACGACTTCGGCCCCGACATGGGTAATGTCGCCCACGCCTTCCTGCTCATGCGCCCCGGCAACTCCGTCGTCTACTACAACGCGCTCGAACACGGCGAGGGACGCGACTTCCCCAAGCAGGGCCGAGGCGACGCGCTGGGCAATTACGGCGACACCATCACCACGCTGACCAACATCCGCAACACCCACGGCCGGGGCGATTACCGCGAGCGCTGGCTCGAAAAAGAAAACTACGCCTACGAGCGCAGCGGCTCCGCACTCGTCCTGCTCAGCAACCGCAACGACAGCGGGTTCGACTCACGCACGCTCCAGGTCGACCACGCACCGGGCACCTACCTCGTCGAGCTCACCGGCAACGCCGCGCGATGGAACAACCAGGTCGGCAACGCCGACATCCCCGAGGTCGTGCAGGTCTTCGACGACTTTGGCACCCCCAAGGTCAACGTCCGATTCCTCCGCAACAACGGCCAGGACCAGGGCTACCTCATCTACGGCCTGCAGACACCACAATCCGTCAACGGCATCGAGCTCAGTAACGTCACTCAGGTCCTCGCCGGCGGCAACCCCGACCCGGGCAGCAGCTACGAGAACGGCACGACACGCCTAACCGATTTGCACGTCATCACGGCTGACACGTTCGACGTTTCCCTCGCGACCCAGCAGGTCAACCTCCTGGGCTCGATCCGCGACCAGGACGCCGACGGCGACAACGCGCTCATCCGCATCAACGGCGGGATCGACCTCAACCACAACGGCCAGGTCGACTTCGTGACCCCGGGCAGTGTCGCCTACGGCTTCGAGCAGTTCACCGACACACACGACCCGGGCTACTTCAACGCCGACGGCAACGGCCTCTACGCGCAGACCATCGACACCACCGCGCTGCCCGAAGGGATGAACTTCATCACCGTCCGCGCGTTCCGCCACCGCGATGATGGCGGCCCGGCGGTGTACAGCGACTTCCGTGAGGTCATCTACGTCGACCGCCTCGCGCCCGAAGCGGCCTTCGATACAACGCTCGCCTTCAACAGCAGCGGGCACGACCTCGACTTCCGCGCAGTCAGCACCGACGGCACCGCCGACACGATGCACTTCTTTCTGAACCTCCCGGCCGACCTCACCGATGCCCAGGTCCTCGCGTTGGTCGATGGCAGCAACCAGGCCAGCCAGATCGATCGCGACCTGTTCCAACGCGGTTACTTCGACGTCAAGGCGGGCAACAACGTACTGACCGTCGTCACCTACGAGATCACGGGCAACCTCAATGTGCAGCGGCTCGCGGGGATCGGGATCGATAACGGCAACGGCCTGGGCGCAGGCGATATCAATTTTGATGGCACCCTGAGCGCGGCCGACCTCGAAAACAGCCCGGGCAATTTCGAGACATTCCTCTACAGCCAGGACGCCCTGTTCAACCCCGCGGCCGATGTCGATGCCGACGGGCGCATCACGAACCTCGACCTCTATGCGCTGCGCAGTGTCTTACAAACCGGCGGCGCAGACGGCGCAACGCTCGCCGCGTACGAGGGTGTCCTGCAACGCCGAGGCAATATCAATGGGCAGTTCGGCACCGATGCCTTCGATATCGATGCGCTCTACGACCGGCTGGGTTCGGCCGACTGGTTCGACGACCTCGATTCCGACGGCACGACCGACCAGGGCGACATCGACACACTCGTCCGCGTCATCCTGGGCAGCGAGTACGGCGACGCGAACCTCGATGGGGCGGTCGATGAGCAGGACCTCGCCGTGCTCGATGCGAACTGGATGCAGAGCACCGGCTGGGCGGGCGGCGACTTCACGGGCGACGCCCAGGCCGAGTGGCTCGACCTCGCGCTGATCGGCACGCACTGGCAGGGCGACGGCGACTTCCTTGACGCGGCGCAGGCGGCGGGCGTGGTGAACGTCGGCGACCTGACCGGCGACGGCTTTGTCGGCGTTGCCGACCTCGACATCCTGCTCGCCAACTGGGGCGACAGCGTCGAGACCTACAACCTCGCGCGCGGCGACCTGACGGGCGACGGCCTGGTGGGCAACGCCGACCTGCAGCTCGTGTTGAATCACTGGGGCGAAGGCAGCCCGCCGGACGTCAACATCCCCGAGCCGGGCACCATCGCGCTGCTTGGATTGGGCCTGCTGATCGGGTCGCGACGTCGGCGTTAGGGCGTGGGCTGGCGTCGTTGACCGAGCACGCACACCGCAAAGCTCACCGCGGTGCCCGTCACCATCCACCAGGGCCAGCCGATCGTTAGCCCGTGATCTTCGCCCCACAGCGCCTCGGTGATCGGCACCGTGATATAGCTCTGCTGCAACAACACCACGAGCGCCCCGACGATCAGCGCGGCGATCACGCTCACCGTACTGCCGCGGTGGGTGAGCCGGGCGGTGAGGAACACGCCAACCAGCCCGGCGTAGGCAAACGACATCACGCCCAGTGCGAAGTCGATGAGCGATTGCCCGCCGCCTTCTTGCATCACGGCCGCGCCGATCGCGAAGACGATCAGCGCCGCGCCCATCGCAACCACAGCCAGTCGGCCACGCAAGCTCGACGAAGACGCGGGCGCTTCCGGCCCCCCGCCCTCACGCTTGGCCGGCTTCAACACATCCGCGATCGCGCTGGACGCCATCGCGTTCACTGCCGAGTCGAAGCTGCTCATCGCCGCGGCGAACATGCCCGCCATCGCGAGGCCTGCGAGCACGGGCGGCATCTCGGTCACGAGGAAGTGCGGGTAGACCTTGCGGGTGTCTTCGATCGCGGCCGGGGCGTTCGCGCCCATCACCTCGGGCATGCCGTAGTACACCGACAGCAGCAGGCCGATGACAAGGAACAACACCACCACGGGGATCGCGACGAGCTGCGAAAGGACCAGCGAGATGCTCGCCTTCCACGCGCTGCGGGTCGTCATGGTGCGCTGGACGAGGTCGTGGTCCGTGCCGTAGCTGCCGATATTGCTGAACGTCACGGCAAATGCGGCGAAGAGCGTCGTCGTCGCGGCCCAGTCGTATCGGCCTGTCTCGGGGTCGATGCCGGTCTTGACCACGGTGAGCTTTCTCGCGCCGTCGGGCCCCGCGGTCTTGAGGGCGCTCACGATCTCGGGCACGCTCAGCGGGATCATCTTGAGCAGCAGAATGATCGAAACGACCGCCGCGCCGACAACGAAGATGATCTGCAACGTGTCGGTCCAGATGACGGCACGGATGCCGCCCATGCAGGTATACGCGGTGCCCACCGCCCCGAGGATGATGATCGAGTAGACCATGTTTTCGAGCGTTGTTTTGCCAAAGAGGATGAGGCAAAACGCGATGCCGGCCATGAATAGCCGGGCCCCCGACGCGAGCAGTCGGCCGACGAGGAACGCAACGCCCGCGGCGGTGGCGCTGCCGGGCGAGATGCGCTGGCCGAGGTAGCCGTAGATCGTGCTGGTGTTTGCGCGGTACAGCGCAGGCAGGAAGAGCAGCGCGACGACGGCCACAGCAAGGAGGCCACCGACGTTCAGGATGAGGTACGACAAGTCGCCTTTGAAGCTGATCTCCGGCACACCGATGTACGTCGCGGCGCTGAGCGAGGTCGCGACCAGCGAGAGCGTCGCCGCCCAGACGGGGATCCGTCGGCCCGCGAGGAAGAACTCGCCCTCGTTTTCCTGCTTGCGTGACGCCACGTACCCGATCGCGAGGACGACAAGGAGGTACGCGACCACGACCACCCAATCGAGCCGGGTAAACACAGCCAGCGGCAGTGGGGCGTGTGGCATCGGCATCGTTCTATCACATCACGGGCAGCGCTGCCGGGCGATGCGCCTGGCCCTACGCGTCGGCGTACACTCGTGGCCATGGCGACCCGCACCACAGCCCTGGGCATCGACATCGGCGCGGGCTCGACGAAGCTCGCGCTGCTCGCGGGCGAGGGCGGGGTGCTGGCGACCGCGCAGTCAGCGGCGTACACACAGCCCGACCTCGCGACACTCACCCACGCGATACACGAAGCGCTCTACCAACCAAGCAACGGCTTCGCGATAGTGGCCGATCACATCGCCCGTGTCGGGCTCGCGGTGCCCGGGCCTGTTGAGCCGGGACAATGCAAGCTGCCCAGGTGCGGCAACCTCTCGGCATTGGAGGGGGTGGACCCGGCACAGTGGGTGCGCGGAGTCGTAGGCCAGGCCTCGCCGGTTCGTGTGATGACCGACCAGCACGCCGCGGCTTTCGCGGCATACACCGCCGACCCCCAGCCTGGCCGGACGCTCTACCTCGCGCTGGGCACCGGCGTGGGCGGGGCGGTGCTGGACGAAGGCCAACCCTTGGCGTTCACCCGCGGCACGCCGGGGCACCTGGGCCATCTCGACATCTCAGGCGGCAACCCCGATGCGCCATCAACCCCCGCCGCCGGGCGGGGCGCGCTCGAGGCCTACCTCGGTGCCCCCGCGCTGCGCTCGCGCGGCCTCCCGCTCGACGACCCCGCCCGATGCGCCAACCACCCCGCGATGCCCGAAGTGATCGACGCCATCGCACGCGGGATCCGCATCATGTTCGCGCTCTATCGAATGGACCATATTGTCCTGCTCGGCGGTGTCGCCCCGGTGTTTACGCCGGTACTCGATGCATTGGCGGGGCGCATCCGTGACGGCCTGACACCGGTCGCGCCCGATGACTGGACGCTATCCGTCGGATCGGTCGGCCTGTTCGCCGGTGCGATCGGTGCCGCACGTCTTGCGCAGCAAACGGCCAAACACTAATGACATCCCTCTACAACACGCGTCGCAGCAGCATCAGAAAAAACGCGTCATGCTCCGCCGTCGGCAGCACGCGCACGCCCCGCCCCACCGCCTCCGGCAGCGACTTGCCCCGCCAGGCCGTCAGCGCAGGCATCGTTTGTGCAGGCAGCCCCGGCAGCGTCTCCGCCGCCACCGCGTCCCCCAGCTTCGCAAGTGTGTGCGCGACAACGCCCTCGTTCTCCGCGACCGACATTGAGCAGGTGCAGTACAGCACGACCCCGCCGGGCCGGACCGCCGCCAGCGCCGCGCGTAATAGCGCCTTCTGCACCCTGGCGCAGCGCCGCACCTTTTTCTCACTCCAATCCGCGTAGCTCGCGGGGTCGCGCGTCGTGAACATCGCCTCGCCGGCACAGGGCGCATCGACCAGCACCCGGTCGAAACGCCCCGGCGTCTTGCGGCCGACCGATCGGCCGTCCGTGTGGTAGGTCTTGACCATCGTCGCGCCGCCACGCTCAAGGTTCGCCCGCAGCTTGAAAAACCGAGTCTTGCCCGGCTCCACGGCGTTGAGCACCCCCGCGTTCCGCATCATCGCCGCAAGCATCAGCGTCTTGCCCCCCGGCGCAGCGCACAAGTCCAGCACCGACTCGCCCGGCTGCGCATCAAGCGCGAGCGGCGCCAGCATGCTCGCGACCCCCTGGATGTACACCCGGCCGTCCGAGACCAGCGCCGACTGGGTCAACGCGCTGCGCTGCTCGGGCGGAACGGTAAACGCGCTGTCGATCCCCGGCACCGGGCTCGGGGTCAGCCCCGCCTCGCGCAGCAGTGCCGCCACCTCGCTCGGCTGGGCCTTAAGCGTGTTGACCCGGAAAGACGTGGGCTTCTCGGCATCGAAGCTCGCCAACGCCGCACCCACCCGCGCCGCGGGCAGCGTCGCGCGCAGCCGATCTACAAACGCCTCGGGGAGGCACGACGCCGTGTTGCCCTCACCCACCGCTAAGCCTTCTTCTTTCGATTGAAAAACCGTGCGATGAGCTCACGCCCCTCGTCCGTGTTCCGCAGTGCCACTAGCGACCGGCGTTCCATGTCCAGCCCCGCCGCGCGGCCGTCACGCAGCCCTGCCTCTACCGTATCTAGCATCAATCGTGCAGCGGGTAGCTTGATCGGCTCGACCGTCTCTAACTCGCCGCGGGCCTTGTCGAGTACCGGTTGCCAGTCGCCCGGATCGGCCGGAGGCCTCGCCTCCACACGCGACGCCGCGGCGGCCATCTCGCCCTCGGGGACCACGGCATCCGCGACACCAAGTTCCAGCGCCTCGCCCGGCGTCATCACCCCCCCCGACAGCAGCCAAGGCAGCGCCCGCTCAACACCCACCCGCTCCACCAGCCGTACGGTTCCGCCCCAGCCAGGCACCAGCCCCAGCCCGATCTCCGGCAGGCCGACGATCGGCTTCTCGCCCGACGCCAGCACCCGGGCATCACACGCCAGCGCCACCTCCAGCCCACCCCCCAGCGCCGCGCCACCCACCAGCGCGACGGTCGGCACCGGGAGCACGGCCAACCGGTCCAGCAGGACCTGCCCCTGCTTCAACACCGCATCCAACACGTCGTCCGGCGCATCTCGGATCACCTTCAGGTCCGCCCCCGCGATAAATGTCCCGGGCTTGCCGGAAACCAGTCGCACTTGGGGGAGTGGGCCGTCCAACGCCTCGATCGCGTCGAGCGCCTGATCCACCTGCGAAAACACCTCCGCCCGCAGCACATTCACCGGTCGACCGGGCTCATCAAAAACCACCTCGGCCGCGCCATCCGCCGCCCGTCGCCATGTCACCATCTCATCGCTCATCGCATACTCCAAAGGTTGCCCCACGCCCATCACCACTACGGGATTTCCGCTATCGTAATGCAATCCCCCCGCACGGTTCGCGGGGCCGACTCATCCGCTCGGAATCCTGACATGGCTGCACCACCCGCCGCTCCCAAGGACGACCTGCGTACCCTGACCGTCCAGGTCCAGACCCAGGAGGCCGTGCTGCGCGAGGGCGGCGGCGCTTCGGGCCGAGCCAGGCAAGAGCGACTTGGCCGACTCGTTGCACGCGACCGGATCGAGAAGCTGCTCGACAAGGATGCGCCCTGGCTGGAGATCGGCCTGTGGGCGGGCTTTGAGATGTACGAAGAGTGGGGCAAGGTGCCAGCGGCCGGCGTGCTGACGGGGATCGGCGTGGTGTCGGGCCGGCGGTGCATGATCGTCGCGAATGATGCGACCGTGAAGGCCGGGGCCTTCTTCCCACAGACCGTCAAAAAAGTATTGCGGGCGCAGCGCATCGCGTTTCAAAACGGATTGCCGCTGTTGTACCTCGTCGATTCGTCGGGTGTGTTCCTCCCGTTGCAGGATGAAATCTTCCCGGACAACGACGACTTCGGCGCGATTTTTTACAACAACGCGGTATTCAGCGCGGCCGGCCTCCCGCAGATCGCCGCCATCATGGGCGCGTGCATCGCCGGGGGCGCGTACCTGCCCATGCTCTGCGACAAGATCCTCATGACCGAGGGCAGCTCGCTCTACCTCGCGGGCCCGGCCCTGGTGAAAGCCGCGATCGGTCAGGACCTCAGCGAAGAAGAACTCGGCGGCGCAACGATGCACGCCACCATCAGCGGCTCGATCGACTTCCACGAAAAGGACGACCCCAGCTGCCTCAAACGCCTGCGCTCGCTGGTCAAACGACTCCCCGAGGACCCACCCGCCGCGCTGCCCGAAGAAACCTCGACCGCACCGGCAAAAAAAACGACGCGCGGAAAGAAGACGCAGTCCGTGGGCCCATCGAAAGACCCCGAAGCGCTCTACGACCTCGTGGATGTCGCGGGGCACAAGCTCTACGACATCCACGACCTGCTCGCGTGTGTGGTCGATGCAGGGTCGGTCGATGAGTATCGGCCGGACTTCGGCAAGACGATCGTCTGCGCCTATGCCGACATCGGCGGCCGACCCGTCGGCATCGTCGCGAACCAGCGCGTGCAGGTGAAGCCCGCGAAGGGCGCGGTGCAGATGGGCGGCGTGATCTACGCGGACTCGGCCGACAAAGCCGCACGGTTCATTATGGACTGTGGCCAGACGAAGCTGCCGCTGATCTTCTTCCAGGACGTGCGCGGGTTTATGGTCGGCCGAGACGCGGAACAGTCGGGCATCATCCGAAGCGGCGCGAAGCTGGTCAGTGCCGTGAGCAACACCGAATCACCCAAGATCACGGTCATCACCAGCGGCTCCTTCGGCGCGGGCAACTACGCGATGTGCGGCAAGGGCTTCGACCCCCGGTTGATCTTCGCCTGGCCTAACGCGCAGTACGCCGTGATGGGCGGCGCCCAGGCCGCGAAGGTCATCCTCCAGATCGAGTCACGACAGGCGGCGCGGCGCGGTGAAGAGCTCGACGAACAGGCCCAGAACGCGCTGCGTGAGAAGATCGAGCAGGCCTATGAGCATAAGACCGACATCCGCTACGGCGCGGCCCGCGGCTGGGTCGACGGCATCATTGCGCCACACACCACGCGCGACGTCCTCATCCAGGCCCTCGCAACCGTGACCCGGCCCAGCCCCCAAGGCGGCTTCCGCGCCGGCGTGTTGCAGACGTAGGGGAAGTGGCCCAGTGGCCCAATGGCCGAGTGATGTGAGAACCGACGGATCGACAGACCTAGCATGAACACAGACGTTGCCTGTCCCGCGAATACTTGACCACTTGGCCGCTCGCCCCTTGGTCACTTCCCCCACCCCGGAGCCCGCGTCGTGAGCGAACCGCTCGTCCTCGTTTCCAACCCCCGGCCCGGCGTCGTCGAGCTCACGCTCAACCGCCCCGACAAACGCAACGCGCTAAACGTGCCCCTGCTCGAAGCGCTGGTGACGCAAGTCCGCGCGGCGGAGGACGACGAAACAAGCCGGGTGCTCGTGCTCAGCGGCGCGGGCAAGGTCTTCTGCGCGGGCATGGACCTGGCCGAGGCGACCGAGCCCGAACGGGCGCACCGGTCGGCCCACGCGGTTGCCGACGCGCTCAAGGCAATCGCGCGATGTCGGCTGGTGACTGTCGCCAAAGTCCACGGCGCGGCGATCGCCGGCGGGGCGGGGCTCATGGCCGCGTGCGACCTCATCGTCGCGGCACAGGACACCAAGGTCGGCTACCCCGAAGTCCACCGCGGCCTCGTCGCCGGGCTCATCATGCACTTTGTCGTCCGGCAGGCCCCGCTGCGTGCGGTATCGGAACTCATGCTCACCGGCAAGCTCATCGACGCGCGACGCGCCGCCGAGTTGAACCTGGTCAACCGCGCCGTCGCCCCCGTCGAACTCGACGCCGAGATGACTACGCTGCTGACCGACCTGCTCATGGCCGCCCCCGGCGCGCAGCAGCGCACCAAGCGCGTCATCGACCGCGCTGCGCCGGGCGACCTTGAAGCCGACCTCGACGCCGCGCTCGCCGACCACATGCACGCCCGGCAGTCCCCCGAAGCCGCCGAGGGCCTCGCCGCATTCCTCGAAAAACGCGAACCGAATTGGCGTAGCCAATAAGTCATCCCAAGAAGAAGGAATACCATGACCACCAGCGACACCCAAACCCCGGAATCCGTCGATCAGAAAGCCCAGGCCCCAGACACGCCCTCGGCCAGCGCGCCCGAGCAGGTCGCCTCGACCACCGCCGAGGAGAAGGCCGCCGACCGCGAGCAGCAGAAGAAAGAGGCCGAAGAGCTGCTGTCCGAGGGACCCGAGAAGCTCGGCTTGGCTAAGGGGCTTTTCTTCGGCCAGCTCGTGCACGACTGGGTCTTCCCATACCCCAAGCTCTCCGACGAGCAGCAGGCGGAGGCGGACAAGTCCGTCGCTGAGCTGCGCGACTTTGTCGAGAACGAACTCGACCCCGACGCGATCGACCGCAACGCCGATATCCCGCAGGAAACGATCAAACGGCTTGCCGAGCTCGGCGTGCTGGGCCAGACCGCACCCAAAGAACTCGGCGGGCAGGCCTTCAACCAACGCCAGTACTGCCAGATCCTCGAGGTGCTCGGCGGGACGTGCTCCTCCACCGCCGTGTTCGTCAACGCACACCACTCCATCGGCATCCGCGGGCTGCTGCTCTTTGGCACCGACGAACAGAAAAAGAAGTGGATCCCCCCGCTGATGACCGGCGACGCCCTCGCCGCCTTCGCGCTCACCGAGCCCTGCGCCGGGTCGGATGCGGGCGGCGTGCAGACCCAGGCCGTGCCATCCGAAGACGGCTCGTACTACACACTCACCGGCGAAAAACACTACATCACCAACGGCGGCATCGCGCAGGTCCTCATGGTCATGGCCCGAACCCCCGTGCCCGGCAAAGACGAAACCAAAATCTCTGCCTTCCTTGTCACACCCGACATGGAGGGCTTCGAGATCGTCGATGCCCGCATGGAAAAGATGGGCATCCGCGGCACCGCCACCGGCCACTTCAAGCTCAACGGCGTGAAGGTCCCCAAGGAGAACATCCTCGGCCCGTACAACAAGGGGCTCCGCGTCGCGCTCACCGTGCTCGACTTTGGCCGAACCACCTTCGGCGCATCGTGCACCGGCGCCGCCAAGACCTGCATCAAGCTCGCCACCGAGCACGCCAACCAACGTGTCCAGTTCAAGCAAACACTCGGCGAGTTCGAGCTGGTGCAGGAAAAAATCGCCTACATGACCGCCCACGCCTACGCGATGGAGGCCATGACCTACGTCACCGCCGGCCTCATCGACCGCGGGCTCGAAGACTACATGCTCGAAACCGCCATGCTCAAGGTCTACTCGACCGAGCTGCTCTGGAACATGATCCACGACACGTTCCAGATCTACGGCGGGGCGGCCTACTTCTGTGACAAGCCCATCGAACGCATGTTCCGAGACGCACGCATCAACCAGATCGGCGAAGGCGCCAATGACGTCCTCCGCGCGTTCATCGCGCTGGTCGGGATGCGCGGCCCGGGCGAAGACATGCTCGCCATCCTCGCCGGACTCAAGAAGAACGTCGTATCCGGTCTCGGCAAGGGCCTCGCGTTCACCGGCGGTCGGCTCAAGGGCCTTGTCGCGCCGCCCGAAGTCCCCGTCAAGCACGGCGCGCTCGCCCGCGACGCATCAAAGCTCTCACGCCTGATCGCCAAGTTCGACCGCAAGACCAAGCACATGATGGTCAAGCACGGCGAAGACATCCTCGACCGCCAACTCATCCTCGGCCGGATCGCCGACCTGAGTATGGAGCTGCTTGCCCAGGCCTGTGTGCTGAGCCGGCTGGATAGCGAGATGGCCGGGAGCGGCGCGGGCTCGGTCGCGAAGTTCAGCCCCGCCGCGCGTTACTTCCTCGACGCGTCGTGCCGGCGCTGCGCCGAGCTATTCGCCGGGCTGACGGACAACGACGACGACAGCTGTCTCGCCGCGGCGCGGGATGCGCTGGGGCACGGGAAGAAGTGATTAGGCGCTAGGGCTTAGGGCATGGGTTGACGAGCCGAGTGTCGTCCGTCGAGGGTGGTACACGGCGGTTAAAAGACGCAGGGCTAAGCGTTGGGAACGGCAGGTTTCTGGCCCCAACCTAAACCCTGGACCCTAAGCCCTATCCACTACCGCGCGTTCATCCGCAGCGCGCCGTCCAGCCGGATCGTTTCGCCGTTGAGCATCGGGTTATTCACGATATGCAGCACCAGCGAAGCAAACTCGTTCGGGTCTCCCAGCCGAGGCGGGAAGGGGACGAGCTTGGCCAGCCCATCGCGGACCTCGTCGGAGAAGCCCGCCATCATCGCGGTGTCGAAGATCCCCGGCGCGATGGTCATGACGCGGATGCCGTGCCGGGCAAGCTCGCGTGCGGCGGGCAGCGTGAGCCCGATGACGCCCGCCTTGCTCGCCGCATAAGCGCACTGCCCGATCTGCCCGTCCTGCGCGGCGATCGACGCGGTGTTGATCAGGACCCCGCGTTGGCCATGCGTATCGGGTTCGTTGTCGGCCATCGCCGCAGCGCACAGCCGGAGCATGTTGAACAAGCCCACGAGGTTGATGCCGACGGCCTTGCTGAAGACGCCCAGGTCGTGCGGCCCCTCACGGCCCACCACCTTCATCGACGGCGCTACGCCCGCACATCCAACCAAGCCCCGAAGCCCTTCGCCCTCAGCCAGCTCCACCGCCGCATCCACCGCATGCTGGCACTGCGCCTCGTCTGTGACATCCACCCGGACAAACCGGGCCATCCCCTCGAGCGACTCGGCCAAAGCCCTGCCCGTTTCTTCGTTGACGTCGGCGATCACCACCTTCGCCCCCAGCCCCGCGAGCGTCTTGGTACACGCCTCGCCAAGCCCCGATGCGCCGCCGGTGACGATGTAGCTGCCTGTGAGTCCCTGCATGCTCATGCCTCGCTTCCGATGGTGGGTGGCGTCCGCTGACCGATCCGCTGCGCGACTAAACTGTAACACGGCCAACCCCCATGCCACAACGCAACCACAACACGACCGCGACCCCAAGCCCCGGGCAACGCCTGCGCGATGCGCTTGCGACCGAAACACCGCTCCAAGTGCCCGGCGTCATCAACGCCTACTGCGCCCTGCTCGCTGAACGCGCCGGGTTTAGTGCCCTCTACCTCTCCGGCGCCGGCGTTGCCAACGCGTCGTTCGGCTGGCCCGACCTTGGCTACACAACCCTTGAAAACGTCGCGGAAGATGCCCGGCGGATCACGCAAACGACAACCCTGCCGCTGCTCGTCGATGCCGACACCGGCTTCAACGACCCGGGCGAAACCGCCAACGCGTTCATCGACGCCGGCGTCGCGGGCATGCACCTCGAAGACCAGGTCGAGCAAAAACGCTGCGGCCATCGACCGGGCAAGCAACTTGTGCCGACGCAAGTCATGTGCGATCGCGTCCGCGCCGCGGTCACCGCCCGACAAGACCCCGCCTTTGTCGTCATGGCCCGGACCGATGCCCACACCGTCGAAGGCCTCGACGCCGCGATCGATCGGGCAACCGCGTACGCCGAAGCCGGCGCCGACATGATCTTTGCCGAGGCGCTTGCCACGCTCGACGAGTTTCGCCGCTTTGTCGATGCGGTCCAGGTGCCCGTCCTCGCGAACATCACCGAGTTCGGCAAGACGCCGGGCTTCACCGTGGAGGAATTGCGCACCGCCGGCGTCTCGCTCGCGCTCTACCCGCTGACCGCCTTCCGTGCGATGAGCTTCACCGCGACGCAGGCCTACCACACGCTGCGCACCGAGGGCACGCAACGCGCCATGCTCGACCTGATGCAGACGCGCGAGCAGCTCTACGACGTACTGCGTTACCACGAGCACGAACAGCGACTCGACCAACAACTCTCAAGCGAAGGAGCAAACGATGGCTGACCCCACCTACTCGCGCGGCATGGCGGGCGTCATCGCCGGCGAAACCGCGATCGCGACCGTCGGGCAGGAAGGCAAGGGCCTGACCTACCGCGGGTACTCGATCTTCGACCTGGCCGAGCACGCCACCTTCGAAGAGGTCGCCTGGCTGCTGCTCAAGGGCGAGCTGCCGACCGCCGACCAGCTCGCGGGTTTCCGGTCACGCCTGCTCGCCGCACGGCCCCTGCCGCCGGGGCTTCGGCATGTGCTCGAACAGCTTCCCAAGAGCGCGCACCCGATGGATGTCCTGCGCACCGGCGTCTCCGCGCTGGGCTGCCTCGAGCCCGAGCCCGAGTCGCCCACCGCCGCCGATCAAGACCGCATCGCCGAACGCCTGATCGCCACGCTGCCCTCGATGCTGATGTACTGGTACCAGTTTGCGCACCATGGCATGAAGATCGATACGGACGTCAAAGACGCATCCGTCGCCGGGCATTTCCTCCACCTGCTCTACGGCCGAATGCCCGACGACACGCAACAACGCGCCGTCGATGTCTCGCTCATCCTCTACGCCGAACACGAGTTCAACGCCTCCACCTTCACCGCGCGCATCACCACCTCCACCCTGTCCGACATCTACTCCACCATCACCGGCGCGATCGGCACACTGCGCGGCCCGCTGCACGGCGGCGCGAACGAGGCGGCGATGGCGCTCATCGAGCCGCTGCAAAACGCGGACGAGGCCGAGCGCTACATCATGGGCGCGCTCGCCCGCAAGGACAAGATCATGGGCTTTGGCCACCGCGTCTACCGCATCAGCGACCCGCGGTCGGACGTGATCAAAGCGTGGGCCAAGCGACTCGCCGACGCGACGGGCGACACCCGGCTGTACCCGGTCAGCGAGCGCATCGAGCAGGTCATGCGCCGGGAGAAAAACCTGTTCCCCAACCTCGACTTCTTCAGCGCAAGTGCATACCACTTCCTCGGGATCCCGACGCCGTTGTTCACACCGATCTTCGTCTTGTCGCGCGTCGCGGGCTGGCTCGCGCATGTGTTCGAGCAGCGCGAAGACAACCGGCTCATCCGCCCCAGCGCCGTCTACACCGGCCCCGAAGAGCGCGGTTGGGTCCCGATTGAAAAGCGCTAGTCCGATCTATCACACAGGCCACGGAGACACAGATACACGGAAAGTCTGCGGCCACGATCGTTTTCTCCGTGTGCTCCGTGACTCCGTGACTCCGTGACTTCGTGGCCTCTGTGAGACGCCGAAAAGGAAAAACCAATGTCCGCAACGATGACCGACAACACCGCAGCGCCGACCGATGCGCTGCTCTCGACGCTGGCCGACTACATCCTGGGCGGGGCGGAGGCGGCGGGGGCGTCCGACCTCACCTGGGACACGGCCCGTCTGACCATGATGGACGCCCTGGGCTGCGCGATGCAGGCGCTGAGCTACCCGGCGTGCCATCGGTTGGTCGGTCCCGTCGTGCCGGGCGCGCAGATGCCGGGCGGCGCGCGCGTGCCGGGCACATCGTTCGAGCTCGACCCGGTGCAGGCGGCGCTCTCGCTTGGGGCGATGATCCGCTGGCTTGACTTCAACGACACCTGGCTCGCCGCCGAGTGGGGCCACCCATCCGACAACTTCGGCGGCATCCTCGCCGTCGCGGACTACCTCTGCCGATGCCCCCCGGAAGTCAGTGGGCGCGAAGTCACGGTGAGGGAGGCATTGGAAGCGGGCATCCTCGCGTTCGAGGTGCAGGGCGTCCTCGCGCTCAACAACGCGTTCAACCGCGTCGGGCTCGACCACGTCATGCTCGTCCGCATCGCCTCGGCCGGCGTCATCACAAAAATGCTCGGGGGGAATCGCCAGCAAGTCATCGATGCGCTATCGCACGCGTGGATCGACGGCTGCGCGCTGCGCACCTACCGCCACGCACCCAACACCGGCTCGCGCAAGAGCTGGGCGGCAGGGGATGCGACCGCCCGGGCCGTCCGGCTCGCGCTGCTCGTGATGAAGGGCGAGATGGGTTACGCCTCGGCGATGACTGCGAAGACCTGGGGCTTCCAGGACGTGCTTTACAAAGGCAACGACGTCACGCTCGCCCGCCCGCTCTCGAGCTACGTCATGGACCACATCCTCTTCAAAGTCTCCTACCCCGCCGAGTTCCACGCGCAGACGGCCGTCGAGGCCGGTGTCGCGCTGCACCCACAAGTTAGGGACCGGCTGGATGACATCCAGGAAGTACGGATGCACACGCAGGAGCCGGGCATGCGGATCATCAACAAGACCGGCGAGCTGCGCAACCCCGCCGACCGTGACCACTGCCTGCAGTACATGACCGCCATCGCGCTGATCCACGGCGACCTTCGAGCCGAGCACTACGAGGACGCCGCCGCGAGTGACCCGCGCATCGACGCGCTGCGCGCCAAGATGGTCGTCGCCGAAGACGCGGGCTTCTCGAAAGACTACCTCGACCCCGACAAGCGCTCGATCGCCAACCGTGTGCAGGTGGTGTTCAGCGACGGGACTGAGACCGAACCCGTCGAGGTGCATTACCCCCTGGGGCACCGCCGACGACGCGACGAATCCAAGCCGGTGCTATGGGAGAAGTTCACCCGCTCGCTCAACGGCTGGTTTGATGCGGGGCAAGCCAAGTCGATCAGGGCGTTGTTTGAAGACCCGGAGCAGCTGGACGCGATGCCGGTGAGCGCATTGATGGATGCGTTTGTGAAGTAGGGGGGGGGGTGATGGACTGGTTGCTTATGCAACCAGTCCCGGCGTCCTGTTACTTGATCTCGTCCGCGATCGCGAAGTGCTTGCGATCATCACGTTTCAATGTCGCCGCGTAGTGCTCGGGGTCGTGCGCGAAGAGAAGCAGCGCACCGGTGTCCGCGACGTCGCCGAGGACGATGGGCTTGACCCGCCGGGTCTCGCGCATGTGCTGGTCGTAGGCGAGGCACCAGTTGGTGTGCAAGTGCGTCGCGGTGGGGCAGAGGTCGCAGGCATAGACGGCCTTGGGCCAGGCATCGCCCGTGTCACCCTCAATGACGATCATCTGATGCCCGAGTGTGTGTCCGCCGGTCGGGACGACCTTGATCCCTGGCAGCACTTCCACTTCACCGTCCACGATATCGACCAGCCCGGCCTCGCCCAGTGGGACAAAGTCGTCCGCGAAGTACGCCCCAGCCAACTCGGGCCGGCGTCCCGTCGCGTCGTCCCACTCCTTTCGCTGCACGATATGCCGAGCGTTCGGGAACGCGGGCACCGCTTGGCCCGCATCATTAAGCTTCGTCGCGCCGCCAGCGTGGTCGTTGTGCAGGTGCGTCAGGATCACGGTGTCGATCGCCTCCGGTGCCACACCCAGCGACGCCAGCGATTCGAGGATCGGGTTGCCCGGCTGCATGTTCATGAACGACCGCATTTTGTCGTCCCACTTGCCGCCGTTGCCGGTATCGACGAGGACGGTGCGGCGCTGCCCCGCGACCTCGCCGCGGATGAGCAGGTTGTTGCAGCAGCATTCGATGCGGTTCCATTCGTCGGCGGTGCGGTAACGGGACCAGAGGGACTTGGGCACAACGCCAAACATGTTCCCGCCGTCGATGTGCATGGTTCCGCCGGCGACGACGTCGAGGGTGTATCGGCCGAGTTTCAGCGTGGGGTGTGGCATGTATTCAGTTTAGCGGGGTCGTTTCATCGAACCCAACCGCGTAGAATGTGTGGCCCAACCCACCCCGAAGGAGCCCGCGATGACCCTGCACGACGCCGTGATCCTCTCCGCCCGCCGCACACCGATCGGCCGCTACCTCGGGGGCCTCGCGGGCATTGCCGCGCCGGACCTCGGTGCCGTGGCGATCAAGTCCGCGCTCGAGCATGCGCGGGTCGATGCGGCCGACGTCGACGAGGTCATCATGGGCAACGTGATCACGGCCGGGCTGGGCCAGGCCCCCGCGCGGCAGGCGGCGCTCAAGGCCGGCATCCCGCCGACGGTCGCGGCGTTGACGGTCAACAAGGTCTGCGGCTCGGGGTTGAAGGCCGCGATGCTTGCGGGACAAGCGGTTCGGCTGGGCGATGCCAATGTCGTCGTCGCGGGCGGGCAGGAGAACATGAGCCGTGCGCCGTTCCTGGTCGAGGGAGTACGGCAAGGCATCAAGTTTGGCGACCAGAAGTTTATCGACGCGATGCTGCAGGACGGGCTGACGTGCGCGTTCGAGCAGTGCCACATGGGACTGCATGCCGAGCACACTGCGGAAACCGACAACATCTCGCGCGAAGACCAAGACGCCTTTGCCGCGCAGTCCCAGCAGCGCGCGGCGCAGGCGCAGCAGGACGGCGCATTTAGCAATGAGATCGAGCCGGTCGATGGCGGCAAACGTGTGGGCATGATTGAACACGACGAGGGCGTCCGGGCCGACACCACGGCCGAAGGGCTGGGCAAGCTGCGACCCGCGTTTACCAAAGACGGCTCGGTCACCGCAGGCAACGCCTCGACACTCAACGACGGCGCAGCCGCGGTCGTCGTTGCTTCGGCGCAGTACGCACAAGACAAAGGCCTCAAGCCCATGGCCAAGATCGTCGCCAGCGCGACCGCCGGCACCGAACCCAAGGACCTCTTCATCGCCCCCGCGTTCGCCGTCGAACAGGTCTGCGAGAAGGCAGGGATCAAGGTCAGCGACATCGACCTGTTCGAGCTCAACGAGGCCTTCGCGTCCCAGTCGCTGGCGTGCATGCGTCGACTCAAGCTTGATGGCGAGAACGTCAACGTCCACGGCGGCGCGATCGCGCTGGGCCACCCGATCGGCGGTAGCGGCGCACGATGCCTCGTCACCCTGCTCCACGCCATGGCCGCAAGAAACGCCCGGCTCGGATGCGTGTCGCTTTGTCTGGGCGGGGGCAACGCCGTCGCGATGATCGTCGAACGCTCCGCGTAACCCGGCAAAACCGGCCGAACACTACGGCGCGATCGGCCGCAGACGGAGCCGCTGGAAATCAAAGACCGCGACGCCGGTCATTTCCACAATGTTGATCCGCAACTCGTGCACGCCCGCCTCGGTGACCACGAGTTCGCCGACGGCGTCGGTCTCACGGTCAAACCACCCGCCGGTCGTTCGGCTGTCTGCTTCGACCCGTGCGCCGTTGAGCACGATCGCATAAGCCCCGCCGCCGTCCTCACCACAACCGTAGGTCACCTCAACCGCATAGCGTCCCGGCGCAGGCACCGTCACGGGCCAGGTCAGGTAGGTCGACGCCTCGACCCAGTAGCCGACGCTCTCATGCTCGGCGTCGTACCGGGCCGGGCCATGGATCTCCGCCGTGGCGGCGTCCAGAGTCAGCACCCCCTGCGCATCGGGCTGTACCGAAAACGGTGGGGCGGTGGGCGGCGCATCGCAGCGGACAGCGATGACGGTGGCGAAGGGGTCCGCCTCAACGCCGGACAAGTCGATCACCACCGACCCATCGTCGCGTTGCCGCACTGCCAGCGGCGTGCGATCGGCGTCGGCATCTACCCAGGCCGAGACAATCCCGCTGTGTATCGCGGGCAGGACGAGTTGCCCGTCGGTCGGCATGTCGAACACGTGGCAGTAAAGCGTATCGCCCTGCACGGTGCACCTCCCCCAACCCGGAGCGCGGGTGTAGGGGCTGGCCCCCGAGCCGTGGATCGTGTGGCGATGCGTCTGCATCCATCGCCCGATCGCTTCGAGCCGATCTCGCTGCGCGTCGGGGATCGTCCCGTCACCCTTGGGCCCAATATTCAGCAGCATGTTGCCGCCCATGCTCGCGCACGCGATGACCTGTTGAACGAGCTCGGCTTCGGTGTAGTAGTTGCCCTCGTCGACACGCCAGCCCCAGTTGCCATGGCGGTTCATCGTTTGGCAGGTCTCCCAGTCCTCGCCGGGGTTGCGCGTGAGTAGCTCCTGCTCGGGCGTGCCAAAGTCGCCAAGGTAATGGTCGTCGGTGTTCATCCCCTGCATCCCGGCCCGGCCTTTGTCGATGCGATTGTTGATCAGTGCATCGGGCTGAAGGTCGCGCACAAAGTCCCACATGTCCTGCGCACGCTCGTGGTCCCAGGTGTCGTACCACTCGCCGTCAAACCACACGACATCGATCGGGCCGTAGTTCGTCAACAACTCGCGGAGCTGGTCCTTCATAAACTGGATGTATCGCTCAAAGTCGGCATCGTCCGCGGGGCGTGGATCAAAATCGTGGCGGGGCAGGTAGTCCGCGTGGTGCAGGTCGATGATCGAGTAATAGAACCCAAACCGAAGGTCGTGGCGCCGACAGGCATCAGCCAGCTCACGGATGATGTCGCGGCCAAAGGGCGTGGACATCACGTCGTAGTCGGTGTACTGCGAATCAAAGAGGCAGAACCCCTCGTGGTGCTTGGACGTGACAACGAGGTACTTCATGCCCGCGTCTTTCGCGGCAAGGACGATCGCGTCGGCGTCGAAGCCAACCGGGTTGAAAGACTCGAGCAGGCCCGACCACTCGGCCGGGTCGCGGAAGCCGAAGTACTCGACCCAGCCCATCGGCCGGCCTTCCCAGACACCTGCGGCCTCGGAGTAGAGACCGAAGTGGATGAACATGCCAAACCGCGCGTCACGGAACCAGGCCATCCGCGCGTCCTGGTCCACCGCCTCGGCATCGCCCGACTTGGCCTCCATCTCCGCGGCGGGTTTCTCAGCGCCGGCCTGCACATCACTGACACACGCACCGAGGCATAACAACATCAAAAAAAACGACAGGGCAGACTTCATCATGGAATCGGGGCCTTAAAAACAGTGGACAAACATGGCGTACACCGCGCAGCCCAACCGGGCGGCGCGGGCTGATCGTTAGTTCGATTTGTCGGCGTAGCCAAGCCCGGCCCCGCCGTCGACGAGCATGACTTGACCTGTGATAAAAGACGCCTCGTCGCTCGCGAGGAACGCGCAGACCTGACCGACCTCATCGATGCTGGCCATACGCCCCAGCGGATGCCAGCGGTCGACCATCGACAGCGCGGCCTTGGGGTCGTACTCGGTGTCGGCCCATTCCTGCATCAGCGGAGTCATCACCCCGGCGGGCGCGACGGCATTCACCCGCACGCCCTGCGAAGCCAGGTCGAGCGCGAGTGCTTTGGTCATCCCGATCTGGCCTGCCTTGCTGGTAACGTAGCTGACCGCCGCGGCCTGGCCGATCTCGCCCACCGCGCTGGACATATTGATAATGCTGCCCTTGGTCTGGGTCAGGTGCGGGACCGCGAGCTTGCAGCCCAGAAACGTGCTCGTCAGGTTCAGCCGAATCAGCCGTTCAAAATCATCAAGCCCGATCTGGTCGATCGTCATCGCCGGCGGATGCCAGCCCGCGTTGTTGATCAGGCAGTCGAGCCGGCCCAACCGTTCGAGGGTCTGGTCGATGAGCCCGCGCATGTCGGCCTCGCTCGTGACGTCGCAGGGGATGAAACTAGCATCGATCCCCGCCGCACGAAGCGCATGCTCCGCCGCCTGGCCGGACGCTTCGCCCCGGGCCGCGATGACCATGCTGGCGCCGTGCCCGCCCATCACCCGCGCGCAGCCCAGGCCGATGCCCTTGCTCCCCCCGGTCACGACCACGACCTTGTCTTTCAGCTTCATCGCTCGGCACTCCATGCCCGCTCGGCAATCGGTCGGCACGTGCAGCCGGGTCACTCCGACTCGCGCTCTTGCGGGAAGTAGAACGCGAAGAACTCGTCCATTGTGCCATCGAATACCGCCTGGGCGAGAAACTCGTTGCCGACCTGGTCTCCCCAGGAGTAGTAGATCACGACTTGGCCCTCAAACTCGATGTAGTCGATGTCCGAGTTGTTGCGGTTAAGTGCTCCGCGGATCTCTTCAACCTGCTCGGGCGTGAGGTGTTCCGAGGCGAGGGTCTTGTCGGTCTCGTCGAAGGTGATGACCGGGTTGCGTGTGCTGCTCTCCCAGGCCACAAGGTCGCGGCTGCGGACGATGTGGGTCTCAAACCGGTACCCGCCGATCGCCTCGAGGTGGGTCATGTAGTACCAGCCGTCGGACCAGCGGATGGTCGGGCACGCGGAGTACTTTTGCTTGGTGTACACCGCCGGCTCGGGCAGCAGCTCCCAGTGGATCAGGTCCGCCGACCGGGCGAAGCGCGCGGTGAAGGGCTGGCCCGCGACCTCGGCGGGGCCGCCGACTTCAAACGCCATTACGTAGCCGTCCTCCGTTTGACAGACGCTGGTGTTGTAGAGTTCCCAACCCGGCAGGTCGAGCGCCACGTGCTCTTCCCAGTGGACCAGGTCGCTGGAGGAGAAGACATTGATCTGCGCAGTGCCCCAGCCCGGGACGCCGAAGACATACATCGTGTCGTCTTCGACGTAAGCCGAGCCCAGCGCATGGCGCTGGGCAAACGCGGGTGTGGCTTCGCCGGTCTCGACGTCGATGAGGTGGAAGTACGGAACGCCGGTCGCGTTGGCGTGGTAGCCCTCACGGACCGACTCAAAGCGGTAGAGCTTGCCACCCACGACCACCGGCGAGGTCTCCACCGTGTCGGTGTCGATCGTGCCGATCTTCGCGATCGGCGAGTCCGGCGCCCCGGGCTCGGGCGAAGCGACCAGCGACACCACCCCGCAGGAGGCGAACATCAGGGCAGACAGGGTGGGGAGGGCCAATGTCCATGGACGTGTCATACGGCGATACCTCGGGGGTCGGTGGGGTCCAAAAGAATCGGCCCAGGCAGGCGGGGCCGGCGCACCGATCGCGCACGAGGGCTCGCGGCGACAGCTTGCCTGACGCGGCCCGGGCGGGATCGTGCTCAACACGGCTGAATACTCAGGCCGATGCTTCCTCGGCCGAATCGTCGGTGCCAAAAATCAACGGCTCGACCGTCACCGCGGTGTGGTCGATGTGTCGGCCCATCGCGCGGGCGGCGGCCTCAGGGTCGCCATCGATCAGTGACGTAATAATCTGAAGGTGCGCGTCCAACGCCTGCACCTGGATGTCTTGCTGGTTGCCCGCCACCTCGCGGATGACACGCATCATGTCGGTCTGCCGCTCAAGCTCGTGGCGGATACGCCCGTTGCCGCAGTGGTCGGCGATCAGGTTGTGCAGCGCCATATCCTGCTCGATCGCACGCACCGACCACTCCGGCGAAAGGTCGGTCTCCCTCGATAAGGACTGGAACTCCTCCGCTAACGCGAGCAGCCGTTTCTTAGGGATGTGGCCACAAGCCAGGCGGACGGCCTCGACTTCGAGGACACGCCGCATGTGATAGACCTCGCGCAGCTGCCGCGCCCCAAAGGGCAGGCACACACCGCCGCGGTTGGGCAGTAGCTCGACCAGGCCGATGCTGTGCAGCTCAACCAGGGCCTCGCGGACCGGGGTTGCGCTGACGCCCATCTGGCTGGCCAGCTTGGAAACCACCAGCCGGTCGCCCGACGTCAGGCGCCGCGTAAAGATGGA
The DNA here is from genome assembly GCA_044439905.1 of Phycisphaerales bacterium JB063. Lineage (GTDB taxonomy): Bacteria > Planctomycetota > Phycisphaerae > Phycisphaerales > Phycisphaeraceae > JAHQVV01. The sequence goes on from JBITAC010000107.1 coordinate 49,007, forward strand.
GTGCATCAGGTGCCGCGCGACCGTCGCTCGAAGACTGGTCGGGGAGGGGAGCGGAGAGATCGCGTCGCGGGGGGTCATTGAGGACATAAGAATAGTATATTCGATATTATTTTCAGGTCAAGCGCGCGCCTCATTATTCCTGAAACCCGTCTACTACTGCCTCTAAGCCGTTTTTTCGGGGCCTGGAGGCAATCTCGGGCCCTTCTTCTTGACAACGCTATATTGTGGATTATATATTTTCATGAATCCTCTCACTCCTTTTCTGTGCCCCCACGCTCATGGCTCAAATCCCCACCCAATCGATCCGGTGCGAACCCGCCGCCGTCCGCGGGCTTTGTGCCCGGCTTCTCGAGCTCCACGGGCTGCCGACCCCGGACGCCCGCCTGCTCGCCGACACACTGATCGAGTCCAACCTGAGGGGGGTGGATTCGCACGGCATCGCCCGGCTCCAGCACTACCTTCGCCGGATCCTGGGCGGGAGTATCGAGCCCAGGCCGGACATGCGCTTCGAGGCGCTGGGCCCCGCGACGGGGCGGGTGGATGGCGGGCACGGGATGGGGCAGATCGTGATGGCCCGCGCGACGCAGGAAGCGATCCGGCTGGCGGGCGAGAGCGGGGCGGGCTGGGTGAGCGTGTGCAACTCCAGCCACTGCGGCGCGCTCTCGTACTTTGGGCTCCAGATTGCGTCGGCGGGGATGATCGGGCTGGTGTTTACGCATGTGGACCCGATGGTGCTTCCCCACGATGCCGCGGAGCCGTTCTGCGGGACCAACCCGATCTGCGTCACGATGCCGGGGCGGGGGGGCAAAGACATCTGCCTGGACATGGCGACCAGCGTGACGCCGTGGAACAGTGTCGCCAACGCCGCGATGGAGGGGGTGCCGATCCCGATGGGCTGGGCGGTGGATCGCGATGGCGTGGATACCACCGACGCCCGCGAGGTCGCAGCGCTGTACCCGGTGGGGGGGCACAAGGGGGCCGGGCTCGGGCTCGTGATTGATGTGCTGTGCGGGATGCTCTCGGGCGCGCCGATCGGGCCAGACATCCCGAAGATGTACGGCGACTACACGGAGCGGCGTCGGCTGGGCGGGCTGGTGGGCGTGATCGATGTCAAGCGTTTTGTGGAGATCGATGTTTTCCGCGATCGTATCGAGCGGCTGCTCCACCGATGGGGCCAAGTCCGGCCCGCAAGCACCGGCGGCCGAGTCCTGTTCCCCGGCCAGCCGGAGCTGGAAACCCGCGCGGCGCGGCTACGCGAGGGCGTGCCGCTGGGCCTGAACCTGATCGAGGAACTCCATAAGCTGGCGGACCAACACGGGCTGCCCCGACTCAAAGCAAAAAGTAAGCCCGCCGTCTCGACAACCCCTTCGCCGATTGACACGGGCCCGCCTGCGGCCCGCGCCGATGCCGCCCAACGCCCGTGTACCCCCGACCACAAGCCCGGCCACGCCCCCTCATGATTCAGACCCCCTTTATTCAAATCGCGGCCACGTTCCACCCCGCGGACCTGGTCATCGTCGTGGTCTATCTCCTGGGCATCGTCGCCCTGGGGCTGTGGTCAGCGCGGCGCGAGAAGGCCACCGCCAACGAGTACTTCCTGGCCGGCCGCAACCTCCGTTGGCCGGTGATCGGGCTCTCGCTGTTCGCGACCAACATCTCGACGGTGCACCTGGTCGGGCTCGCGCAGTCGGGCTACAGCCACGGGCTGGTCTACGGCAACTTCGAATGGCTCGCGGCGTTCTGCCTGATCCTGCTGGGCCTGGTGTTCGCGCCATTCTATTTCCGTAACCGCGTCGCCACCCTGCCCGAGTATCTGGAGCGGCGTTTCTCGGGCGGCTCGCGCACGATGCTCGCGGTGATGGCTGTGTTTGGCGCGTTGTTCATCCATATCGGCGTGTCGCTCTATGCCGGGGCGACGATTATCGAGGGCTTTTTCGGGCTCAACGTCTACGTGTCGATCATCCTCATCTCCGCCGCGACGACGCTGTACACGGTGGTCGGTGGCCTGCTCGCGGTGGTCGTGACCGAGGCGGTGCAGACCGTACTGCTCTTGGCCGGGGCGTTCATCATCACGCTGCTGGGGGTCATGGCGCTGGGCGATGCGGGGGTCCACGACTGGTCCGCGTTCAAAGCGGCGACCAAGCCCGACCAGCTCTCGATGGTGCACGCCGACGGCGGGTTCGCGTGGTACGCCATGCTGCTGGGCTACCCGGTCCTCGGGGTGTGGTACTGGTGCGCCGACCAGACGATCGTTCAGCGGGTGCTGGGGGCACGGACCGAACGCGACGCGATGGTGGGCCCGCTCTTTGCCGGCATCATCAAAGTCCTGCCGGTCTTCCTCATGGTCTTCCCCGGCGTGATGGCGTATGTGTTGTTCAAGGACGTGATCGGCGAGCAGCCCGACCAGACCCTGCCGGTCCTGATCGACCAGCTCGTGCCGACCGGGCTCAAGGGCCTGCTCGCGGCGGGCCTGCTCGCGGCGCTGATGTCGACCGTGGCCGGGGCGCTCAACTCGGCCTCCACGCTGGTCTCGATCGACATCGTCAAACGCCTGCGCCCCGACACGCCGGAACACACGCTGGTGCGCATCGGCCGCATCACCGCCGTGGCCGTCATGGTGCTCGCGATCGCCTGGAGCACGCAGGGCAAGAGCTTTGGCGGGATCTTCGACGGGCTCAACCAGATGATCGCCTGCCTCGCGCCCCCCATCACCGCGGTCTTCATTCTGGGCGTGTTCTGGCCCCGCGGAACGAAGCAGGCGGCGCTCGCCACACTCTCCGGCGGATTCCTGCTGGGCATCGTCGCGTTCGTGCTCGACTTCCCCGCGATTTCGAAGCACCTCTTCGGGCAAAACGCCCAGGGCCAGCCCGTCCAGTTCATCACCCACACCCTGGGCATCCCCTTCATGCTTCAAGCGTGGTGGCTCTGCGTGATCTGCGGCGTGCTCTTCGTCGCGGTCTCGTTGGCGACACCCCGGCCCGCCCCCGAACAGACCGAGGGGCTGTGCTGGAAGAACCCACTCGCCGCGGTGTTCGGATCGCCCATCACCGGCGGGTGGCGCGACCCACGCGTGCTCGCGGCCGGCCTCACCGTTGTCATGTTGGCGCTGTACTGGGTGTTCCGATGAGACCTACCCCACTTAGGAGTAAGCGATGAGTCTGCAACGTTTCGTGATGGCGGGTGTCCTGGCGCTCTTCGTGTCGGGATGCACCCACCTCCCGCCAGCCGAGCCGGTCTACGGCCCCACCAACCCGACCGTGCAGCAGCAGGCCGACGCGGGGGTACGGTACTACGGCTCGGCGATCGAGCTGGACCCGGCCAAAGAGCGGCTTTACCGAGAGCTGCACGCCGACGTTTGGCCCGACGTGCTCGCCGCGATCGAGCGGGCGAACATCCGCAACTACAACATCTTCGTCGCGGACCTCGGCGGCAGGCGTTACCTGTTCAGCTTCTTCGAGTACCACGGCAGCGACCCCGACGCCGACTTCGCGCGCATCGCCGAGGACCCCACGACACGCGACAAGTGGTGGCCGATCACCGACACCTGCCAGCGTCGCCTGCCGGGCACCCCCGAGGGCGAACAGTGGAAGGCGATCGAGATGCTCATGCACATCGATTGAGTGCCGCTTTCAGTGCCGGGTCGCATGCCGACGCCGCGACCGCGAATCGCCGAGAGTTCGACCGTCAACATCACATTGTGTCACAGGATCACTATCCATGAACTACACCAACAAGACCGCAGTCGTAACCGGGGCGGGCTCGGGGATTGGGCGGGCGATTGCCTGCCGGTTCGCGGCGCACGGCGCCTTTGTCGCGGCGCTGGATATCGATGCCGACGCGGCGCAGGCGACGGCCGAGCTGATCGATTCGGCGGGCGGCGCGAGCCGGGCATGGGCGTGCGATGTGACCGATGCGGCAGGCGTGCGCCAGACGTTTGACGCCATCACCCAGGCGATGGGTCGGCTGGACGTCCTGGTTAACAACGCTGGCGTCGCGTCGATCGGCGCGCTGACCGACACCGACGGCGACGAGCTGGACCGGGTGTACCGCGTCAACGTCAAGGGCGTCTACCACTGCCTGCACGCGGCGGTACCGCATATGGAACAAGCGGGGGGCGGGGCGATCTTGAACCTCGCATCAATCGCGTCGCTGGTCGGGATCAAGGACCGCTTTGCGTATTCCATGAGCAAGGGCGCGGTGCTCACCATGACCTACTCCGTCGCGATCGACTACATCGACCGCGGCATCCGCTGCAACTGCATCTGTCCCGCCCGCATCCACACGCCCTTCGTCGATGGCTACCTCAAAAAACACCACGCCGGCCACGAGCAGGAAGTCTTCGACCAACTCAGCCGATACCAGCCCATCGGACGCATGGGGACCCCCGAAGAAGTCGCGGCCCTCGCGGCATTCCTCTGCAGCGACGACGCCGGCTTCATCACCGGCGCCGCCTACCCGCTCGACGGCGGGGTCACCACCCTGATCTAAAACACACCACCCACAACCGAATCACGCAACGGACACCCAACAATATGAAGCTCATCCGCGTCGGCGAACCCGGCCAAGAAACACCCGGCCTGCTCCTGGACGACGGCACGCGCATCGATGCGAGCGCCGCCACCGACGACTACACCCCCGCGTTTTTCGCCCAGCGCGGGCTCGAACGCCTCGCGGCCTGGTCGAAGAGCCAGGCAGACAACGCGCCCCGGCTGGACCCGCAAGCACGGCTGGGCCCGCCGATCACCCGCCCCGGCAAGCTCATCTGCATCGGCCTGAACTACCACGACCACGCCCGCGAGTCGGGGATGCAGCCGCCCGCCGAGCCCGTCGTCTTCTTCAAGTCCACGACCGCCGTCTGCGGGCCCAACGACGACCTGATCATCCCCCGCGGCGGCGACAAGACCGACTGGGAGGTCGAGCTCGCGGTGATGGTCGGCCGACGAGCGTCGTATGTCGAGGAGGCCGACGCCATGCAACACGTCGCCGGCTACCTGCTCCACAACGACTACTCCGAACGCGCCTTCCAGCTCGAACGCGCCGGCCAATGGGTCAAAGGCAAGAGCTGCGACACCTTCGCGCCACTGGGCCCGTACCTCGCGACAAGCGATACGGTCGCCGACCCCCACAACCTCCGGCTGTGGTTGAAGGTCAACGGCCGACCCATGCAAGACGGGACGACCGCGGACATGATTTTCGGTATCCCAAAACTCATCAGCCACCTCAGCGCGTTCATGACCCTCGAGCCGGGCGACATCATCAGCACCGGCACGCCCGCGGGTGTAGGGCTCGGGCTCAAGCCGCCCGTCTACCTCAAGCCCGGGGACGTTGTCGAGCTGGGCATCGATTTCCTGGGCCAGTCACGACAAACCGCCCGCGCCTGGGCACCCGCGACCGCGCCCGCCTGAGTTGGCGACCGGCGCAGGCCACACTACGCTTCACAGACCTATGACCACCCCGCAGCCGATTGTCATCGATGCCCACATGCACCTCTGGGACCGGGTGCACGGCATGATCCGCAACGAGAAGCCCGTGCGCCCGGTGGCGAACGGCGTCGTGCGCCTCGGCGAGGATGAGGTGCTGGGCATGCCGCCTTCCATGCGCGACTGCCGCGCGTCGGCCGAGCGTTTTGTCGCCGAGATGGATGCCGCCGGCGTGAGCGCGGGCGTCGTCGTGCAGGAGTATCTGGACGGCGAACAGAACGACTACCTGCTGGGCGTGGCGGCGCAGTATCCGGGCCGGTTCTTCATGCATGCGCTGCCCGACTGGTTTCAGCCGGACAAGGTCGCCGAGGAAATCGAGGCGCAGCTGGCCAAAGGTTTTCGTGGGATCAAACTGCCCGCGATGCACTTGGGGGGATTGATTGAGCTGGACGACCCACGGCTGCTGCCCGCCTACGCCGCGATCGCGTCGGCCGACGCAGTGCTCGCCCTCGACCTTTGCGAAGGCCAGGCCCAAGTCCCCGCAGTGCGGCGCATCCTCGACAAACACCCCGCCATGAAGGTCGCCATCGGCCACTTCGGGATGCCCAACCGCGCCGGCTGGCCAGGCCAGCTCGACCTTTGCGGGTACGAGAACGTGTACATCGAGACCGGTGGGATCGTTTGGCTCTACCGGGAACACGGCCTCGGGTTTGGGCCTGCCGTCGATGTCATCTGCCAGGCGGTCGACCGCATCGGGCCCGACAAAATCATGTGGGGCTCGGACTGGCCTCGCACGATGGTGGACTTCACTTACGACCAGTCGCTCGCGTTCTTGCGTGACAGCGGCCCAGTGAGCGACGCCGACAAGGCGCTAATCCTCGCGGGCAATGCGCAGCGGCTGTATGGGCTGACGCCCCTGCCACCGGCGGGCACCCCGATGCCGCGGATCACCGAGGGCTGATTAGGCCCCGCAGCATCCGCCCGGGATCACAAACCCGCGACCCCACACTCATCCAGCAGCGGACCCTACCCACCCAACAGCGGGGGCGTTTCAGCGCGCCGCGTCACCGCCCCTTGCCCGGCGGATCCAGCACCTCTCGATGGCCAACCCCGATTTTTGAGGCCTGCGAAGTGATCCACAAGGCCAATCAGAACCCTGAACGCAAAAATTGGTGTTTTTTTAGGCAAGGGTATTGCGTGTAATAATATTTCATATATAATCCATTTTGTTGCGTGGGCAGGCCCCTGCTCGGCTTGCCCTGGAGGATTCATCTCACTCAGGAGGAACAGGGATTCATGCATCACTAACCCGAACTCGCGGCAAGAACACCCATCATTCATTTCTGACAAGGCACCACACACTTCTATTCGAAAGGCGAGAAAACAATGAAATCTGCTTCCATCAAAATGCTTGCACTGACCGCCACCGCGACCACCTTCGCGCTGACTTCACAAGCGACCCCATTCAGCTTCGACGGCAACCTGGTCGAGCATCACACCTTCGATACCGATGTCAGCGACGCCTTCGGCCGCAGCGCGACCGCCGTCGGCGGGGCCAGCATCGACGCGACCGCACAGGTCGGGACCGGCTCACTGTTGCTGGACGGGACGGGCTCGGTGGACCTCGGGGCGCAGGCCGCGGCCAACGGTTTGGCCCAGTCCACGCTCTCGGTCTGGGTCAATATCGAGACACAGAACGACACCCTCGGGATCTCCGCCATTTTTGCCAACGACGGCTTCGACGCCAATGACCTCCACCTCAACTGGGCCGCCAACCTGTTCAATGGGGACGCAGGCTTCCAGGCCGCGAACCCCAACGCGCCGTTCCCGCTGGAGCACGTTGATCAGGCCGGCACCGGCTGGACACACCTCGCGCTGGTTACCGATGGCTCGGACATCTCGTTCTACGTCAACGGCGTCCTCAGCGCCAGTTCGGACGCCTTGGGCGCGCCCCTCGATTTCGGAGGCGATGCCACGATCGGGAGCTGGAGCAACCAGGAACGAACCTTTGTCGGGCGGGTCGATGACTTCCGGATCTACGACATCGCCCTGACCGGCGCGCAGGTCGCAGAGGTCGCGGGCGTTCCCGAGCCCGGCTCGATGGCGCTCCTCGGGCTGGGCGGGCTGGCCCTGCTCCGCCGCCGCCGCCGCCGCTGCCGCTGACACTCGCGGGCGACCGGGCCGATCGATGTCCGGACGCTTGCGCCTCCTTCATGTCGTGCACCCATGGAAGTGGGGGCACGGCATTCCCCTCCCGTCCCGCCTGGCTTCAAAGGAACGCTCATATGAAATCCCCGCGTGGCTTCACCCTGATCGAACTGCTCGTTGTCATCTCCATCATCGCACTGCTGATCGCGATCCTGCTCCCCGCCTTGGGTAAGGCCCGCTACGCCTCGCGGCAGTCACAGTGCCTTTCCAATACACGCTCGCAGGTCCAGATGCAGTCCACCTTCGCCGTGGACAACAAGGGCGCCTACGCCTCACGACTCGACTGCCCCTGGCCCGAGTACTACCGCGGGCCAGGCGGGCAGGGGCAGAACCCATACGACCTGATGCGCGACAGCTACATCTTCAGCCAGGCGACCATGTCCTGCCCGATCCAGGCCCAGCAGGAAAGCCAGTGGGGCGTCATCGGGCTGGGCGAACAGACCGTCACCGATGGGCAGTACGGCAACTGGGGCTCGGACGCCCCGCACATCTCCGGCGGCTACCTCTGGTTCGCCGGTTTCGATGTGAACCAGGACTTCGAGTACATCGACGACGAGTCGCCCTGGCCCAACAACCTGGACCAGTCCACCAGCGACGCCGCGATGGTCGCCCACATGCGCCGCGACGGGACCGTGATCTCGCAGACTCACGGCCATGACCTGATGCATAACGGCGCGGGCTTCGCCTTCTCCGGCGGGGACGCGGCGAACGAATCCACCGACAGCCCCTTGGGCCTGGCCGATGGCCACGCGGAAATCCGATCCAAAGACGACTTCAGGACCCGCGTCAACAACGCCATCACCCCATGGGGCGGCGTCGCAACCGGCACGGTGTACTAACAATCGCGTCGCCCAGCCCGATGGGTTGGCAGTAAAATACAGACGCATCTCACGGGGCACCCCGCACCTTCGACATCTTTACTTACCACAGGATTTGAGAGCTTCATGCATCACCTGACCCGTCGTGATTTTGTCAAGACCTCGGGCCTGGCGCTTGGCGCGATGGGTATCGCCCCCTCGGCTTCGGCGCTGCAGGGTACGCAGGACACCGCACCCGAAACGCTACGCGTTCTTTCCATCGGCGTGCAGGGGATGGGGCATCTCGATCGCACCCAGGTCAACAGCCATCCACGCGCGCAGATCGTCGGGCTCTGTGATGTCGACACCGCACACCTTGAGCAGGCCGGCCAAGACCACCCCGACGCGTTCAAAGACACAGACTACCGGCGGGTCTTCGCGGACCGGGCGGATGAGTTTGATGCGGTGATTGTTTCGGTACCCGACCACAGCCACGCGCCGATGATGCTCACCGCCCTGGCACACGGCAAGCATTGCTACGGCCAGAAACCGCTGGTGCATCAGCTCGAAGAGCTGACGATGATCGAGCGGGCGATGGCCGTGCGGCCCGGCCTGGTGACGCAGGTGGGCAACCAGCGGATGGTCGAACGGGGGCGGCGGGCGGCGGTGGAGATCCTGCGGCAGCGCCAGCTCGGGCCGACGATCGAGGCATGGGTCTGGACCGGTTCCGTGCAGGGCCGTTTTACCCCTGGCGAGAAAGGGCCGACCAAGGACAAGCCGGCACACCTGGATTGGGACCTCTGGCTTGGCCCGTGTGAAGCGGTGCCGTATCGCGACGGCATGGCGCACTTCGACTGGCGTTCGTGGTGGGACTACGGCACGGCCGGGCTCGGGGACTGGGGGGTCCACGTGCTCGACATCATCTTCTATGCGTACGACGACCTGAGCTCGCCCATCTCGGTCATCACCCACACGCCCCGCGCCGCCGATTGGTACCACACGGCTCATTGCCAATCCACGATCACCTACGCGGTCGACAGCGACAACTTCGCGCGCGACCGCTTCCCCATCCACTACAGCGACTCGGGCCTCGCCCCGTCACGGGCGTCTCTGGGCATCCCCGGCGACCGCTGGCCAGACAGCAACATGACCGTCGTCGTGTGTGAGGAGGGGGTCCTGGCCCTCACCGCTGGCGGCGGTCTCGAGATCTGGCGGGGCGGAGAGATGACCGAGGGTTGGCGGATGCCTGACCTGCCCGAGATGCCGCACCTCAATCACTGGCACGCGTGGGTCGACAACACGCTGGGCATCGACACCGAGCTGCGGACACCGTTCCTGGACGGCGTACGGATCACCGAGCCGGCACTCCTCGCCGCCAAGGCATCGCGGTTCCCCGGCACGGAGCTGCGATGGGACAAATCGAACCTCACATTCACCGGCCACCAGGAGGCCACGGATACCCTCGTCAAACGTGAGTACCGCGACGGCTTTGCGCCACCCGCGCTCGAGTAACCCGGCGCAGTGAACCCTGCGGGCACCTTCCGGGGTGTGCGCAGGGTTCGTCGGCTGCGTCCCACTATCGGCCAAGGCGTTTGCCGAAGTGTCCCCGACCCACGCCGAAGATCGCAGGAGACGGCCTTGAAGACATCGCACAACGCTCCATGGCTCTGGTGGGCGGCCTGCTGGCTGGTTGGCTTGGTCGCGTGCCCGGGTGCGGCGCAGCCAGCCGAGGTAGAGGTCGACTTCGTCCGCGACATCCAGCCGATCTTCGAGGCGCACTGCTATAGCTGCCACGGACCGGACCGACAGCGGGGCGGGCTTCGGCTGGACCAGCGTGCCAACACCCTGCGTGGCGGGGATTCGGGCGAGCCGGGCATCGTCCCGGGCGACAGCACCGCCAGCTTTTTGCTACACACGCTGACGGGGGAAGAGGCGTCGATCGATCGGATGCCTCTCAACCGCGACCCGCTGTCCGATGCGCAGATCGGGCTTATCCGGGCGTGGATCGAAGCCGGTGCAAACTGGCCGGGCAGCGACGACACATCCGACGAGTTCCTGGATCGCGACCACTGGTCACTCCAGCCCATGGCCGACCCCGAGCCACCCGCGACGCAGGCCGACCCGTGGTGCGCCAGCACGGTCGACGCGTTTATCCTCGCCAAGCTCGAAGCGGCCGGCCTGACCCCCGCGCCCGAGGCAAGCCGACGACGACTGATCCGGCGGGTGTTCTTCACGCTGCACGGCCTGTTGCCGACACCCGAGCAGATGCAGCACTACCTCGACGACGAACGCGACGACTGGTACGCCCGCATGGTCGACGACCTGCTCGCCTCACCACGCTACGGCGAACGCTGGGCAAGGCACTGGCTCGACCTCGTCCGCTACGCCGAGACCAACGGCTTCGAGACCAACACCCCCAGGCCCACCGCCTACCACTACCGCGACTATGTGATCCGGGCCTTCAACGACGACACACCCTACGACCGGTTCATCCTCGACCAACTCGCGGGCGACACCACGGGCGAAGACGCGGCCACCGGCTTCCTGGTCGCCGGGACGAAAGACATCGTCAGCAGCCCGGACCCCCAGCTCACCGCGATGCAGCGCAGTAATGAACTGGCCGACATGGTCAACGTCACCTCGACCGCGTTCATGGGGCTCACCGTGGCCTGTGCGCGTTGCCACCACCACAAGTTTGACCCGATCCTCCACACCGACTACTTCGCGATGGAGGCGATCTTTGCGGGCGTACAGCACGGGACTCGGCAGCTACCCGCACAGCAGCAGACACTCGACGCGCTACGCGATCAGGTCGCCGCACTCGATGCGCAGATCGACGCGCTGGCCCCGCTTGCAAACGCCAAGCCGGACGCAACACCACAGCGATCCGCCGTGAACACCGCGCGGAATGTCGAACGGTTTGCGCCGGTGCGTGCCCGCTATGTCCGCATCGTGATCGAGGCAACCAACAACGGGATCGAGCCCTGTATTGACGAGTTCGAGGTGTACTCGGCCCAGTCAACGGGCGAGCCCCCCGCCAACCTCGCGCTGCATTCGGCCGGGGCCACCGTGACCAGCTCGGGCAGCTACCAGGGGAATCCCAAGCACCGGCTTGAGCACCTCAACGACGGCCGATACAGCAATGACTACAGCTGGATCAGCAACGAGCCCAACAAAGGGTGGGTACAGATCACGCTCGCCGAGGAACAGGCGATCAGCCGGGTGGTCTGGGGGCGGGACCGGACGTCGGGCTACAGCGATCGGTTGGCGGTGGACTACCGGATCGAGGTCGCGGTAGAGCCGGGCGCATGGAAGGTGGTGGCCCGTTCGTCGGATCGCGTCAGGATCGGCCAGCCGTCGCCTGTCCCGTCGGCCGGGCCAGAGCGTGACGCGCTGATCGCGCAGCGCGGAGCGCTGGTGGGCCGGGCCCAGTCGACCCACGCCTACGCCGGCACGTTTATGCAGCCGCCCGCGACCCACCGCCTGTTCCGTGGCGACCCGGGCCAACCCAGGGAAATCGTCGCGCCCAACACCCTCACCGTGCTTGGCTCCCTTGAACTGGACACCAACGCTCCTGAGCAGGCGCGGCGCGTCGCATTCGCACATTTCCTCACCGAACCCGGCAACCCGCTAACCGCCCGCGTCATGGTCAACCGCATCTGGCAGCAGCACTTTGGCGAAGGCCTCGTCAAAACCCCAAGCGACTTCGGCGCGATGGGCGCCGCGCCGTCCCACCCCGAGCTGCTGGACTACCTCGCGGTGCGATTCGTCGAAAGCGGGTGGTCGATCAAAACGATGCACCGGCTGATCCTCAACACCAGCGCATTCCGGCAGGACTCCGCACCCAACGAGGCCGCCTGGCGCGTCGATGCCGACAACACCCTGCTTTGGCGCTTCACCCCGCGCCGGCGGGAGGCCGAGGTCATCCGAGACACCATCCTGCAGGCCAGCGGCAAACTCGACCTCACGATGTACGGCCCGGGGTTCAGCTTCTTCAAACCCAACGAGAACTACGTCCGCGTCTACGAACCCAAACGCACATTCGGCCCCGAGGACTGGCGTCGGATGATCTACGGCCAGCACGTCCGCATGGAACGAGACCTGACCTTCGGCGGATTTGACTGCCCCGATGGCGCACAGACCGCGCCCCGCCGACCCCGCTCCACCACCGCGCTCCAAGCGCTGAACCTGTTCAACAGCCCGTTCATCACCCAGCAGTCCGAACTCTTCGCCCAGCGACTCATCGAGCAGGCGGGCGATGAGCAGACACAACAGATCGCGCTGGCCTACCACCTGCTGTACGGCCGAGCACCGAGCCCCGCGGAGTCCGGGCAGTGCGAAGTGTTCTTGGCCGAGCACGGGCTGCCGGCATTGTGCCGGGTGCTCTACAACACCAACGAGTTCCTGTTCGTCGAATAAAACGCGTGCAAAGCGGAGCGGATTCGACAGATCTTTGGAGAAGTACTCATGGCTGACGGCGAACCCCTACTGACACCGACCGGGCGGATGATGCTCGACCGCCGCGCCTTCCTGGCCCGGGGCGGGGCTGGGCTCGGCTCGATCGCGCTGGCCTACCTGCTGGGGACGCAAGGCGCGCTCGGGGCCGGCCGATCCGGCGACACCCCGCAACCGATCCGGCCGCAGATCGACCCCGCCGCGCCCCACGCGGCCCGCGCCGCGCACTTCGCACCACGCGCCAAAAACGTCATCGTCATCTTCTGCTCCGGCGCAATCAGCCACCTCGACACCTTCGACTACAAGCCCGAGCTCGAACGCTACCACGACACGCCCATGCCCGGCGGCGATAACCTGGTCACCTTCCAGGGCGAGAACGGCAACCTGATCAAAAGCCCGTGGAAGTTCCGGCCACGCGGCGAGTCGGGCAAGATGACCAGCGACCTGCTACCCCACCTGGGCGAGATGGTCGACGAGATGTGTTTTATCCATTCGCTCACCGGAAAATCCAATACGCACGGGCCCGCCGAAAACCTCATGTCGACCGGCTTCACGCTCGACGGCTTCCCATCCATGGGGTCCTGGGCGACCTACGCGCTGGGCACCGAGAGCCAGTCGCTGCCCGCCTTCGTCGCGATCTGCGACCCTCGCGGCGTGCCCCAGGCCAGTCTCAACAACTGGAGCAACGGCTTCCTCCCTGCCGTCTATCAGGGCACCCCCTTCAACGCCAGCAGCCCGATCGACAACCTCGCCCGGCCCGAACAGATCAGCCCACACACCGACCAGGCCTCCCGCGATCTGCTCCGCCGACTCAACGAACACCACCTCGAGCAGTTCCCCGGCGACACCGAACTCAGCGCCCGCATCGCCAGCTATGAGTTAGCCGCGCGTATGCAGACCACCGTCCCCGAAGTCACCGACCTCTCCGACGAACGTCCCGAGACCCTCGCCCTCTACGGCGCAGACAGCCCCAACAAAACCAAGGCCGGCTTCGCACGCAACTGCATCCTCGCGCGACGCCTGATCGAACGCGGCGTCCGCTTTGTCCAGCTCTTTAACGGCGCCTATGCGATGGGCGAAGGCGTCGGCAACTGGGACGGACACAAGAGCATCGTCGATCAGTACAACATCCATGGCCCGATCCTCGACCAGCCCGCCGCCGCGCTGCTCAAAGACCTCAAACGACGCGGCATGCTCGAAGATACCCTCGTCGTCTTTACCACCGAGTTCGGCCGAATGCCCACGTTCCAGAAGGGTGCATCGGGCCGAGACCACAACCCCGAGGGGTTCACCGCCTGGCTCGCCGGGGCTGGGGTCAAGAAGGGCTACGCGTATGGCGCGACAGACCCCCTGGGACACAAGGCCGAAGAGAACGTCTGCGAAGTCCACGACCTGCACGCGACGCTACTCCACCTGCTGGGCCTCGACCACGAACGGCTGAGCTACTACAACAACGGCATCGAACGCCGGCTCACCGATGTCCACGGCCACGTCCTGCACGACATCCTCGCCTGACCAGACAATCCTTCACTACTCGCGCAAGATCGAGCCGTGCCAAGCCATCGTCGGCGTGTACACGTTATATCTTTGGATCATGTTGTTTCCGTTTTTTAAGATTCTCAGATTTTGAACCTGCAC
>JBITAC010000108.1:0-7339 GCA_044439905.1 Phycisphaerales bacterium JB063
GTTGCGTTTGTTGTCCTGGCCGGGGCGATCGCGGCGACGATGCTGCTGACCCCGAGCATCAACTCGCAGCGCATCGAACGCCAGCTCACCTACGACATGACCTCGGGCGACAACGCCAACGCGCAGTACACCCTGCTCGCGTCGACCGGCTCGTTCCGTGGGATCGCGGTCAACGTCCTGTGGTACCGCATCGAGAAGCTCAAGAACGAGGGCAAGTTCGCCGAGGCCAACGCCCTGGCGCGGTCCATCGTCTCGCTCCAGCCCCGGTTCCCCGGCGCGTGGGAGTTCATGGCCTGGAACATGGCCTACAACATCTCGGTCCAGTGCAATACCGCCGAGGAGCGCTGGTACTGGGTGAACAACGGCCTCAACCTCCTGCGCGACGAGGGCATCCCCAACAACCCCCGCTCGATCCAGCTCTACCGCCAGCTCAGCTGGACCTTGTCGCACAAGATGGGCGGCCGCACCGACGACATGCACTGGTACTACAAGCGCGAGTTCGCGGAGGAATGGGAGACCGTCCTCTTCGCGCCGATGCCGGGCCGAGACCCCAAGCCCGTGGGCAACCGACTCGCCCACCCCGCCGACTGGCACAACATGACCCCGGACCAGTTCTACTGGACCGCCACCAGCCAGTTCCGCGATGTCGACAGCATGGCCCAGGACTACCTCCGCAAGCCCGAGGCGCCTGAAGAGCTCTGGAGCCCCGACCACTACTTCGACACCATCACCCCCGAGGCCCGGCAGCGTTTCTACGACGAGCACCCCGGCATCGAACGCTTTGTCCAGCGCCTCGAAGCCCTGCGCGGGCCGGCCGGTGAGGACCTCGGCCTCGGGCTCAACAGCAAAACCCTGCGGGCGTTCGGCTACCGCAACATGCTCATCCGCGCGGGCTACAACATCAACGACCCCGCGCTGCGCGGTGTCGACGGCCTGCCCATGGAAGTCCAGGCCATCATGGACCTCATGGACGCCAACGAGGCGAACGCCGAGCCCACGCCCGACAACCCATACCTGCTCATGCCCAGCGAGCCCCGCGACCGACGGGCCGAACGCATGGAAGTCGCGCGGGCCTACGGCCGAGTGACCCAGCAGCAGATCAACGCCTTCAACGCCCAGTCGCAGTCGTCACGACTGCTCGACCTCGGGCCCATGCTCGACCTGCTCCGCGCCAAGACGCTCGTCAGCGACTACCACATGGACCCCGGCTACATGATGTGGCTGATGGATGAGTATGGCCCGATCGACTGGCGGCACGTCAACTCCCACGCGCTGTACTGGTCCTCGCTGGGCACGATCATGGCCCTGGACAAGAACAACCGGTCACAGATCGACTTCATCAACAACGACCGCCAGACCATCCACGCGGTGCAAGGCCTCGCCTACGCCGGCACACTCGTCTTCCGGCCACGCGTGGAGCAGCTCGGCCCCGAGATCGGCGCGGGCACCGTCCAGACCATGGTCGATACACGCTTCTTCGAGGCCTACGACATGGCCCTGACCCGCACACGCGAGCTCATCGAAAGCGGGGAGTTCGGCGACGTCAACGAAGGCACCTACGACACCGGCTACGAAAACTTCCTCCACGCCGCCACCATGTACAGCTACTACGGCGGGCAGACCGGCCTCGCGCGACGCTACTTCAACAAGCTCAAAGAATCCTTCGGCGGCGAGGGCAGCACCTCCGCCTACGCCGCGGACTACGAGGTCTACGCCAATAACCTCGCCGGCTTCGCCTACGAACGACTCATCTCCGACGACCTCTACGACTCCAAGGTCGGCTACCTCAGCCAGCTCCTCGACCGCGCCTGGCGCGAGGGCATGGTCCAGCGCGACCCGACCGTCACCCGACGCTACCTCGACGCCGCCACCCAGTTCTACGACAAGATCAAAGAGGACTACGCCAGCTCGTCGGTCAACGCCGGCACCGACACCCAGGACCGCATGTCGCTCATCGACCTCGAGCAGCAAAAAATCCAGACCTTCCTCCGCGTCATCACCGACCCGTCCTACTCCCTGCCCCAACGCTCGGCCATGTGGAACGAGTCCATCCGAATCATCGAGGATCTCCAGACCCAGTACGAGATCTACGAGCAGATGGCCCAGCCACTGGCCAACCAGATGGCGCAGCAGGGCTTCGAGATCCCGTTCACCGATGTGTTCACGATGCCCCAGGGCTTCCGCGAGTGGTACGACGCCCTGATCCAGCGGCGCGAGGCCGAGCAGAACAACAACGCCGACCCCGAGCTGAGCAATCAGTAAGACCGCTCCGCACAAGCGACCCACCCAAGTCAGCCCAACCTACGCCGCGCCCAGCGATTCGCCCTCGACCGTCAACGCCGTGGGGCGGAGTAGCTTCCCGCCGGCGGGCGTGGCGATCGCGACGGCGCTGTGCGCGAGCAGGCGGCGCACGGCGTCTTTGACCCTCGGCTGCTGCACCGCGCCGTCGTGCACCTCGACCAGCAGCGGCACCATGCCAAGCTCCGGGTGGCCCGTGGTCGTCAGCACCACGCCCAGCTTGTCGGGCCGGTCTTCCTCGGCCAGGTGCCCCTGGAGCCAGAGGCACGTGAAGTCGCGGCAGCACGCGGGCCGGTCGGCGTAGACCGCGCAGCCCGAACCGCAGGCGTGGGGGCACGGCGCAAACCCCGGCTTATCCAACGGCTCGATCGCGAGCACGGTGCAACACGCGGTACAACTTCCACACGATCGATCAGACAAATCACGGCCTCCGCGCGGCGGGGTACAGACCTGTACGCCAGTCACCACGGTAAAGCCATCGGCCCAATCGGCACGCCACCGCTTGCGAGCGCACGCGTCGCGAGCATTTGCGGACGCTGGTTTATGGGACAGGACGTTTTTGCATTACCATGATGAAATCAAGCGTTGTCAGTAGTGTGCATATACGCCGGAGGTCTTGATGTCTTCAGAAAAAATCCCTTCAACCGTACCCCCTCAATCCGGTGTCGCCAGGCTGTGGCCGGTTTATCGTGGTCTGCAATGGATGCCAGTTCTTGCGACGATGAATATTGTGCTTGGGCTCGCGATCTACATGGCCAATCACGGTGCATCATTCGGTGGATTCTCTGAGTGGTTCGCCCAATATGCCGGTCTGATTTTGATGGGGGCTGGCTTTCTACTGCTCGCGCTGTGCCCAATCTATTGGCAACTACGCAGACGCGACCTACTAATCCGAGAACTCCTCGCGGAACTAGAGTCGCGTGGTGTAATCGGCAATGATGTGTAGCTAAAAACAACCGCGCCTTTGAACGGCGCGGTTGCGTGTGATTCACTTTTTCCTGTTTGCAATTCGATTAGCCAATCAACGCGCGGATCGACTTCTCGATGCCTTCGGGGTCGAGGCCTTGGTAGCCCATCTGCCGCCAGAGGCCGCCGCAGCCTTCTTTGTGGACACCGATGTGGTTGTAGCGTCCGCGGAAGCCGCGTTTGAGGAGTTGGCTGCCAAAGCGTGCGCCCAGGCCGGTCTTGATGTTGAATTCTTCGGCGACGAGCACGAACGGCGCGGCGGCGAGCTTCTGCATCATGTCGTCGTCTTCGACGTTGAGGGTCGCCTTGTTGACCAGGCCGACATCGACGCCGGCCTTGCGCAGCGACTCGACCGCGCCCAGCGCCCGGTACAGCGTCGAGCCGTAGGACACGACGTACCCGCCGTTGCCGCCGAGCCCGGCGTCGCGGATGAGGTCGTCTTTGCCGGGGACAAAGGTGTGGTCCGCGTCGTAGAACCGGCTGCCGTCTTCCTTGAGGATGTAGGGGATCTTCGATCGGTTGGAGAAGACGAAGCGGAGGCCCTTGTCTTTGAAGACGCGGATGACACAGGCGCGGAACTGGGCGGGGTCGCCCGGGAAGTAGACGCGGGTGTTGTCGGGTGTGCCGTCGTGGCCGTCGACCCCGCCGTCGGCGAAGAGGTTGTTGATCCCAAAGTGGCAGGTGTTGTCGGCCATGTCGTCGACGCCGGCGTGGCTGAAGTGCGCCAGGACGTTGGACTTGTTGAAGCGTGCCATGGTGATCTCGGAGATACACATCTCGAGGAAGGCGCTGAAGGTCGCGAAGACGCCCTGCTTGTCTTCATCGAACCCGAAGCCGGCCGCGGCCGAGTAGTTGCCGCGTTCCATGATGCCGCCGGCGACGAAGATCTCGGGGAAGGCGTCGTGGATGGCCTTGATGCCGGTGGACCCTTCGAGGTCGCAGTCGAAGACGCGGACGGTGCGTTCGCGTTCTTCGGGTTCCATGGCTTCGAGGACCTCGACCATGACCTTGCCAAAGAGCGAGCGGTTGGCGTCGACCTCGTCGGACGAGCCGGGGTAGTCGGGTCGGCTGTCGACCTTGGGCGCGTTGTTGATGAGGTCGATGGCGTCCTGGTTGCCGCGCTGCTCGAAGTACTTGATGGCGGCGCTGGCTTTGAAGACGTCGTGGCCGTGGGTGGATCCCTCGATCTCGGGCATGCCGGGGGCCATGAGTCGTTTGTTGATGAGGGCGACGGGGCCGTCGGTGGTGACGGCGGCGCACATGCGTTTGTAGAGCGCGTCGAGGTCTTCGCCGTTGCCGATGGAGACGTCGAGCCCGTGGCCTTCGAGGGTCTTGGCGACCGAGTAGCCGGGCATGTAGTCGTCGGGGTGGCCGGCGATGGTGACGTTGTTGTCGTCGATGAGGAGCTTGACGTTGAGCTTCTGCGCGACGGCGAGGCGGGCGGCCTCGGCGTCGTTGCCTTCCTGCTGGCTGCCGTCGGACCCGAGCATGAACAGCACGTGGTCGGGGTGGGCCATGGCGACGCCGTTGACATAAGGCCACATGTGCCCGAGTCGGCCCGAGGAGAACTTCACGCCCGGGGTGTAGCCGCGCTCGGGGTGCCCGGGCAGGTGCTCGTCGTAGGCGCGGTACTGGAAGAGCTTCTCGATGGGCAGCTCGCCCTCGAGCGCGGCCAGGAGGTACTGCGTCGCGACACGGTGGCCCGCCTCGTCCCAGACGATGGGCATGACCTTGGTCGCGCCGCCCTGCTTGCTGTGCTCAAAAAACCCGCGGAGGATGACCAGCTCGGGCACGGTGTCGTAGGGCCCGCCCGAGTGGCCCGACAAGCCGCGTGCGCCGGCGTAGGCGGTGAAGAACACGATCGCGTCGCGGCAGAGCTCCAGGTTGTGCTGGAGCGCGGCGCGCTGCTCGTCGGTCAGTGTCGGCACCGACGGGTCGAGCGCGATCGTCTTGTAGCTGGCCAGGTCGACGGGGAAGGTAGCGGTGGTCATGGTGGTCGTCATGGGAGTAGAGGGGGTAGAGTTGGCTGTCTGCGGGGATCCGTGAAGGGGTGCTTCGTAGGAGTATCGGTTCAAAGGCGACCGCGCATGCGGTCTGTAACGATGATGAAGGGGCAACAAACGCGGGGGCTATCGGACACGCCGGGATTCATTCATCCGAGCCGTCGCCATCATAAGAAGGGTATTCGCCGCGGGCTTGGGGGATCGCGCTGCGCTCGCCGATCGTGAGGAGCAGGCGGCGGGCCAGCTGCGGGTCGTCGCCCGCCGGCTCCCAGTCTTCGGCCGGGATGCCGCGCTGGGCGAGGTGGGCGGGCACGTCTCGATAACGCGCCGCGATCTGCCCACGGGCGCTGTGGGTCAGATAACGGTCGGCGGCCTGTCGGCGTTCGAGCCCGACCGTGACGGAAACGCGGTAGTCATACCCCACTTCAGAAGATGCGCCGTCGGCGGGCTCCAGGCGGACCGTCACGACCCGGCGGAGCTCGTTGAGCGTGGACCGTCGCGCCAGGTCGCGGGTCTCGTTGCCCTCGACCCAGGGCTCGAACATCGTGGGCGACTCGAGCGGGTAGGTCGTGATGACACCGAACCGCCGGTCCTTGCGTGCGAGCCGGAAGCCCGCGTCGCGCAGCGTCGCGATGGCCGAGTCGAACACGGCGTCGTAGTCGTCGCGTTCGAAGGTGTAGTCGTGTGCCGGCTCGGTGTCGGCGGGGGCGTCGGTCGAGGGTGCCGCTGCTTCGGCGGGCTGATCGCCCGGGCCTGTCGCGCAGCCCAGGGGTGCGACGCCGAGCCACGTCAGTACGAACAACGAAGGTAAGGTTCCCCTGTGCATCGGGGCAGTGTACCGGATTGCGGGCGTCGTTTTCATCACGCGGAGGCAGGTATGTCAATCGCCGAACCGAGATGCGGCTATTCTGTTGATGGCTTGGATCGTTTCTCACGCTTCACCACAGGATGAGCCCCAGATGACTTACACCCCCCGACTCGCCGTGCCTGAAGATGCCCCGACGATCGCCCGGTTCAATGTGGCGATGGCGCTGGAGACGGAGGACAAAGCGCTGGACCCGGACACGCTGCTGGCTGGGGTCCGCGCGGTGTTTGAGGACCCCAGCCGGGGGCGGTACTTCGTGGTCGAGCATCCCGAGGCGGGGGTGGTCGGGTGCCTGATGGTGACGTACGAGTGGAGCGATTGGCGTAACGGGGTGTTCTGGTGGGTGCAGAGCGTGTATGTGCACCCGGAGCATCGCCGGCGGGGCGTGTTTGGGCTGTTGTACGACACGGTGCGCGACGGGGGGAGCCGCGAGGCGGGTGTGATCGGGTATCGGCTGTACGTCGAGGACGAGAACGAGCCGGCCCAGCGGACGTACGCGGCGCGGGGGATGGTGCCCGCGGGCTACCGAGTGTTTGAGGAGCTTCGGGAGTAGGGCTGAGGGGGGGAAACCAAGCGCAAAGAAAAACCCACAGCGGTTAGCTGTGGGCCTGGTGTGGTTCGTGAAGTTCGAGTCGCCCGGTGGCTTTACTCGGCGGCGCCTTCTGCGGCGTCTTCGACTTCCTCGGCGGCGTCTTCGGCCGCATCGGGAGCTTCCTCGGCGGCGTCGGGCTCGGGGAGCAGGTCGCGTTCGATCTCTTCGATCGAGCGGGGCGCGGGCGAGAGCGCTTCGGGGCTGACGGGCTTGCCGACGGTCATTTCGAGGCGGACGGGTCGGCCGTCGAGGTCGTGTGTGCCGCGTTCGACACTGCTGCCGCGGAAGTGCTGTTTACGCAGGAGGGATCGGCCGGCGGACTCGGGGTAGAGGGCCCATTCCATGCGGGTGGGCTCGCCGCGTTCCTGCCGGATGGATTCGAGTCGGCCGGTGTCGACATCGAACTCGACCATGAGGACATGGCCCGGGGGGACGTCGTAGGACCAGACGGTTTCGTCGGTGAGGACATCGATGACGGAGACGGTCTTGGGCGACATGTAGGTCGAGTGGTAAGTCGCGCGGTCTTCGGAATAGCTCGCGCAGCCGGTGGAGCCGACAAACAGGACGGCCAGGAGAAGGGTGCTCATCAAACGGGTCATCGCGCTTCCTTGTGTC
>JBITAC010000109.1:0-13328 GCA_044439905.1 Phycisphaerales bacterium JB063
GAGGCGGCGGCCCAGCAAGCCGCGGAGCCGTAAGCTGAGCGGGAGTTTAAGACCGCAATGAGAGCGGTGAAGCAGGCAAAAAAGAAGTTCGACGCTGCCTGGGAGGCATACGCCTGCGAGCTGAAAGGCTGATAGCTGGAACAGGTGTTGGCGGATCCGGGATTGATTACTGCCAGTAATGAGAAGTATGCCATGTATCGGCGGATCGAGAGGCAGGGCATCCAAAAGTTGTGGGCAGGCCACAGCGTCGATTAGGTACGGCCTATTAGGGTGCCGTTTGTTTACGGTCAGTGGGGAACACATGTTTTCGCACCAGCGCGCTGTCGGGTTCGGGTAGGCCGTTGAACCAGTTGCGGGGATCGATGCCGCCGGGCGCGATGATCGCCCAAGCCGTGGCGAGGATGATCTTGAAATCGACCCAGATGTTCTGGTGTTGCCCGTACCACATCTCGACCGTGCCCTTGTACGGCAGGATGTCCTCGCGGTAGCAGGCATGCAGATCCTTTCCCATCTCGCCGGCCTCGGTGACGATGGCCTCCTCGTCGCGGAAGATGATTGAGCCGATGCCGGTGATGCCCGGTTTGGTCTGGACGATTTGCCGCTGAATATCCTCGGAGTAATCGTAGAACCCGCGGGGTACCAGGGGTCGCCAGCCGACTATGCTCATGTCGCCGATGAGGACGTTGAGGACCTGTGGCAGCTCGTTGAGTTTGGTCATGCGGAGGATGCGGCCTACGGGAAGGATGCGGGGGTCGCCGCGGACGGTGATGTCTTTATTGCCCTTGAACTCGCTGCCGACGCGCATGGTGACGAACTTGAATACACGGAAGATCTTGCCCTTGTAGCCGATGCGTTCCTGGCGGTACCAGACGTTGCCCTCGCCAGTGAGGCGGAGTATGAGGATGACCACGACAAAGGGCACCGCGAGGAAGCAGAGGGCGGTGAGGGCGGTGAGGATGTCGAAGAGTCGCTTCATGAACTAGTAGCCGTGCAGAGAAAAGTATGTGAATCGAAGCACGGCGGCTGCCGCGATCAGAGAATAAGGTAGCGGAAAGAACGAGCCGAAGTTTGCCGATAAACTATGCGTAGCCCCCAGCAGGAGTTTAATCCCTAACACAGCGCGAGTCGAACGATGCCTCAAACAACGAAATTGACCAGTTTTACCGACGTGCTGCGGTCGCTGGGCCGGGACGACGCCGTGCCTGATCGGCCGGTCGTCTGTATCCAGGGCCTGGGCCACGTGGGCTCGGCGATGGCGGCGGCGGTGGCGAATGCCAAAGACGACGCGGGCGAGTCGCTCTACAACGTCATCGGCGTCGAGCTCGACACCCCCGTCAGCATGGCGAAGATCGACGCGATCAACGCCGGCCAGCTTCCGGTTGCCTGCACGGACCAGAAGTTCGCCGACGCGGTCAAGGCCTGCCACGAAGCGGGCAACCTCGTCGCCACCCCCAACCCCGAGGCCTACGCCTTGGCGTCGGTCATCGTCGTCGATGTGCCCTTCGATGTCGCCGACCTGCACGGCGAGCCGCACCTGCCCTGGGGCGGGTTCCGCGCGGCGATCCAGACCATCGGCCGACACGTTATGCCCGGCACGCTGGTGCTGGTCGAGACGACCGTCCCGCCGGGCACCTGCGAAAAAGTCGTCGCGCCCGACCTCGCCGCCTGTCTCAAAGAGCGCGGGCTGCCTGAAGACAGCGTGCACCTTGCGCACTCCTACGAGCGCGTCATGCCGGGGCCCGACTACTTCGAATCGATCATCAAGTTCTGGCGCGTCTTCGCGGGGCACACGCAGGCCGCGGGCGACAAGGCCGAGGCGTTTCTGGAGAGCGTGCTTGACACCGAAAACTTCCCGATGACGCGTCTGCAGAAGACGACGGCGTCGGAGACGGCGAAGGTGCTCGAGAACAGCTACCGCGCGGTGACGATCGCCTTTGCCGAGGAGTGGGGCCGGTTCTCCGAGTCGGTGGGGATCGACCTGTTCGAGATCGTCCGTGCGATCCGTGTCCGCCCGACGCACAGCAACATGCGCCAGCCGGGCTTCGGCGTGGGCGGGTACTGCCTGACCAAAGACCCGTTGATGGCCAAGCTCGCCGCGAAGGAGCTCTTCGAGCTTGATGGTCTCGACTTCCCGTTCTGTACGCAGGCCGTCCACTACAACCACATCATGCCCATCGTCTCGCTCGACCAGGTCGAGGCGCAGCTCGGCACGCTCAAGGGCAAGAAGCTGCTGCTGCTGGGCGTGAGCTACCGCTCGGACGTCGGCGATACGCGGTACTCGCCCTCGGAGCAGTTTGTCCGCGCAGCGCAAGACCGCGGCGCGAGCGTCGACTGCCACGACCCGCTGGTGTCGCACTGGCACGAGATGGGCACCGACCTTGACCCCGCGCTGCCCGCCTCGCCCAAGGGCTACGACGCGGTGGTGTTTGGCGTCAACCACGCCGAGTACCGCGCGATCGATTTTGCAAGCTGGCTCGCCGGCGAAACGCCCCTCGTGTTCGACGCCAACTGTGTGCTCAGCGACGACCAGCTCCAGGCCGCAAAGGCCGCCGGCTGCACCGTCCGGTCCATCGGCCGAGGCGACCTGTAGATTCACACTCCCTGCCCAACCCCTAATCCCTAACTCCCAACCCCCAATACCCCATGAAAATCCTCATCACCGGCGGTGCCGGGTTCATCGGCGGGCACCTGGCACAGAAACTCCTCAGCCAGGACAACATCCACATCGACCTGCTCGATAACTTCTCCCGCGCCGTCCATGACCCCTTCCTCGAACAGCTCACCGCCAACGACAACGTCGGCATCGTCGAACGCGACCTGCTCGAGCACGGCTCGCTCGACGACCTCGCCGACGACTACACCCACATCGTCCACTTCGCCGCGATCGTCGGTGTGTCCCACGTCCTCAAAAAACCCTACGACGTCCTGCGCCGCAATGAGGCCATGACCTTCGCCGCCCTCGACCTCGCGCATCGGCAGAAGGACCTGCAACGCTTCGTCTTCGCGTCGACCAGCGAGATTGTCGCGGGCACGCTCCTGGCCTACGGCATCGACGTGCCCACGCCCGAGACGACCCCCATCTGCATGCCCGACCCCTCGGACATCCGGCACACCTACCTGCTCTCCAAGCTCTACGGCGAAGCCCTGTGCCACCACTGCGGCATGCCCTTCACCGCCGTCCGCCCGCACAACGTCTACGGCCCGCGCATGGGGCTGGTCCATGTCGTCCCCGAGATCGCCAAGAAGGTCCTCGCGCTCCCCCAAGGCGGCGACCTCGAAGTCTTCAGCGCCGACCACAAACGCGCCTTCTGCTACATCGACGACGCCACCGAAATCGTCAGCCGACTCATGCTCGGCGGCGACGACTGCCAAGGCGTCTTCAACCTCGGCACGCAGGACCCCGAAGTCACCATCCGCGAAGTCTGCCAGACCATCTGCGAGGTGCTCGGCCGGGAAGACGTCAACCTCGTCGAGGGCCCGACCACGACCGGCTCGCCTACCCGCCGCGCGCCCGACATGTCCAAGACCACCGCCGCGTGCGGGTTCAGCTCGCAGGTCTCGCTCAAGGAAGGCATCGCCAAGACCCTCGCGTGGTACGACGAGCACGTCTTCGCCGGCAAGGGCCCCTCGGCGGTGTAACACACCTGCCGCTTGCCGCTTGCGGCTTAGCGCGCCTGAGACTTATCCAGATTCGGCCCGGGCAGTTGCAGCATCTGGTCGAGCTGTCGCTGCAACGCATCGCGTTCGTTCGTGACGTTTTCGAGCCGATAGGTCAGGTCGTAGTTCTCCGCCGCGATTCGCGCGAAGTTGTTGTGCAACTGTGCGATGTCTGCGGAAAGCGCTTGGGTACGCCCGGGATTCTCGGCACCTGATGCGTCCCCCGCCTGTGTTCGCGACAAGTCGTTCGACATGCGCGTCAGATGTCGAACCAGTTCAGCGATCTGCCCGTTCTGGATGTTCAGCCGATCGAGTGTGATCGCCATCATCGAGGTCAGCCGTTCGTTCGCCGCCGCCTGCTCGATCAGCTCGGCGCTCAGCGCGGCGATGTCTTCGTCCTGCTGCGTCGCGTCGGCGGTGCCGGCCCGTCGGCGTTCGCGCTCGACCTGCTGCCGCCACATCGTCGTATCGTGCTCCGCCCGGTCGCGCAGGAGCTCGACCGCCGCGAGTTGTTCTCTGGCCGAGTCAAGCTGCTCCCGCACCGCGGCGAGTTCGTCGAACACCCGGGCCGGGTCGCCGTCCGCCTCGGCCGTATCGGTCCCTTCCGGGTGGGGTTGGGTGTGTGTCGCCAGTTGCTGCGCAAGCCCGTCGCGCTCCGCCTCCAGCGCCTTACGCTCCGCCAACAGCGTGTCGTGTTCCGCGGCGCGGCGGGCGTCCTCGGCCTCAGGCTGCGCCAGGCGAGAACGGTCCGCCAACCACACCCCCGCAGCGCCGACAAACGACACCGATACACCTACAAGGGCGAGGAGCAGGACGATCGATAACGCGAGCAGGGTCTTGGTGAGCGCAGACATCGCAAGGCCTCCGGGGATCAGCGGTTGGGTCGGTTTTGAGTGTACTACGCGGCGGCGGTCGGGCCCAACACGGGGGTG
This sequence comes from Phycisphaerales bacterium JB063, assembly GCA_044439905.1. Taxonomy (GTDB): domain Bacteria; phylum Planctomycetota; class Phycisphaerae; order Phycisphaerales; family Phycisphaeraceae; genus JAHQVV01. The sequence continues at coordinate 4,590 of JBITAC010000109.1, forward strand.
TCCCATCGTTGCCGCGTCCGGGGTTGGGGTGTGGTTTTGGAGGTGCGGTGTTGGTTACCCCTTTGCACCAAGCCCGCGGGTCCCGCGATGGCGCACCCGGAAACGCAGCGCTTGGCCGCGCGACGCCATGGGCGGCTACATCGCTTTGGCGGGGACGCCGCAGATGGCGGAGCTGGCGGGGACATCCCGGACGACGACGGCACCCGCGCCGACGAGTGTGCCGTGCCCGATCTGGATGCCCTGGATCACTGTGGCACCGGTGCCGAGGTGGCACATCTGGCCGACCGAGACCTTGCCGCTGAGTGTGACGCCGGGCGCGATGTGGGTGTGCGCGCCGATGACGCAGTCGTGGTCGACCGAGCAGCGAGTGTTGAGGATGGTGTTCGCGCCGATGAGTGCGCCGGCCTGGACGATGGTGCCCGCCATGAGCTGCGCCCCTTGCGCGATCTGCGCGGACGGCGAGATCAACACATCGGGGTGGATGATCGTCGCGAATCGGTAGCCGCGGTAGGAGAAGCGGTGGTAGACCTGCTGTCGGATGACGGGCGGGCTGACCGAGCCGATGCCGTTGACCAGGACGACGTCGTGGGGCGAGTGGTTGAGGACTTCTTCCTGCGCGCCTTGGACCCGGATGCCGTCGATGATTTTGCCTTGGGATTTGGGCGCATCGTCGGTGAAGTAGAGGACCTGCCGGCCGAGCATCTTGAGCACGCCAAGCAGCACCCGCGCGTGGCCACCCGCGCCGATGATGATGACCGGGGGCTCTTCTTTGAGTGAGTGGGGCGGGGGGTGTTGGAACATCGTGGCGTCGGCTTACTGCCTGGGACAGGCCTTGCGGGGCATGGTCGCATGATAGACGAACTGGAAATACAGGACCAATAGACGGCGTGTTTGCCGCGGCAGGCGATCCGGGCATAGTATGATGGGTGACCGGGAGTGCCCGGACCAGTTGTTTCCCGCCGCCTGAAGTGAGTCCCGATGCCCAAGTCCCCCTACTCCGTGCTGATCGCGACCAAGGATGATGGTGAAGACGAGGCCGTGCGAAAGGCGGTGCGTTATTGCGAGGCGAACTTTGAGAAGGTCTCGGTGCAGCGTGGCAACTGGGGCGACCCGCTGCCGCTGGACATCCAGGGCTTTCGCGGCGACATCCTGCTGTCGTACATGTCGCGCTGGGTGATCCCCGACTATGTGCTCAACAACGTGCAGGTCGCCGCGATCAACTTCCACCCCGCGTCGCCCGAGTACCCAGGCATCGGCTGCAACAACTTCGCGCTCTACGAGGGCGCGACCGAGTTCGGCGCGACCTGCCATCACATGGCCCCGGTCGTCGATACGGGCGACATCATCCGTGTCGAGCGTTTCCCGATCCACGAATCGGACGATGTCGAGTCGCTGATGGTGCGGTGCTACGACTATATGCTGGTGATGCTTTACGATGTCATTGACCTTCTGATCGCGGGGAAGGAGTTGCCGACATCGGAGGAGCAGTGGACCCGCAAGCCGTTCACGCGCAAGCAGCTCGATGAGCTTGGCCGAATCACGACGGACATGGACCCGGCCGAGATCGAGAGGCGCATCCGCGCGACCAGCTACCGCGAGTGGAAGCCCGAGGTCGTCGTAGGCCAGCATCGCTTCAAGCTGATGTAGTCAGCGGTCGGGGGTGTTATTGAGTTGTTCAAAGTAATGCTTGAGTGCAGACTCGGCTTGGCCCGGGAAGCGGTCGTCGTTCGCGAAAGCGAAGACGTCTTCGAGGGTGGGGGTTTCGCTTGCGCGGTGGGCGGTCCAGAGCGCGGCCCAGATGTCGAGGTGGGCGATGATGCGGGTAGCCTCTTCCTGCATCGGTTCGGGCAGGAGCCAGCCAGTGTCGAGCAGGTGCTGCCGCAGCGCGTTATTGGCGTCCCAGAGTACGAGCGCTCGGCGGAAGGTTTTCCCATCCTCAAGGTAGCCGCGGTAGGCGGCCTGCGCGCGTCGGAGGTGCATCGTCAGTGGGCCGAGGCAGTCGTTGAGGATGCGGGCGTCGGTGGGCATGGCGACGTGGTTTTTCAGGTTTTAGGGGGCAGATCCGGGCCTTCGCGGACTCGGGCCCGGCTTCGGGGAAGGTGCTTGCGTTGTTGTTTTAGAGCCCGGCGCTGCTGGGGAGGTTGATGACGCGCCGGGCCATGTCCTCGGTGACAGGCAGCGGCATGCGGGGGCAGCCCTGGTACATCGGCAGGGTGTGCATCGGCTGCCAGATCGGGCGGACCAGGAAGCCCGCGTCGCACAGCGCGTTGAGGATGTCGTCACGCTGGGACGCGATGCCCGGCTCGAGCACCAACGAGCTGAACCAGTAGTTGCTGCGCGTGCCCTCGGGCTCGGGCAGGATCGACCCGGCCTCGCTGCCCTCGAAGGCGTCGATGTAACGCTGGGCCAGGCCGCGTTTGGCGTCGAGCAGGTCGTCGATCTGTTCGAGCTGCGCACAGCCCAGCGCCGCGTTGAGGTTGGGCAGGCGGTAGTTGTACGCGACCTCGTCGTGGACGTAGGCCCAGCGGTGGTTCTGCTTGGCGGTGGTGGTGATGTGCTTGGCCCAGTGGCCCAGCTCGTCGTCGTCGGTGAGGACCATGCCGCCGCCGCCGGTGGTGATGATCTTGTTCCCGTTGAAGCTGAGCATGCCGACCTTGGCGAAGGTGCCGGTGTGCCTGCCGCCGCTGAGCGAGCCGAGGGACTCGGCCGCGTCTTCGACGAAGGTGATGCCCCAGGTGTCGCAGAGTTTCTGCGCGCCGGCGAGGTCGAAGGGGTGGCCAAACGCGTGCATGCCGACCAGGGCCTTGATGCGTGCGCCGGTCTGCTTGTCGTAGCAAGAGCCGTCGTCGCGTCGCTCGGCGTGGGCTTCGAGGTAACGCTGGATCGCGGCGGGGTCGATGCCCAGGGTGCGTGCCTCGACATCGACAAAGTGCGGGGTCGCGCCGCAGTAGCTGATCGCGTTGGCGGTGGCGACGAAGGTGAGCGAGGGGCACAGGACGTGGTCGCCCGTCTCGACGCCGGCCATGAGCAGCGCGATGTGCAGCGCGGCCGTGCCGTTGACCGTGGCGATGGCGTGATTTGCGCCGGTGAATGACTTGATGTCTTCTTCGAAGCGTGTGACGTAGCTGCCGACCGAGGAGACCCAGCCGGTGTCGATGCACTCTTTGACGTAGGCGTTGCAGTTGCCGCCGAAGGTCGGGATGTGCAGCGGGACGGGCCGGCTTTCCTGGCGGATGACGCCGGCGACGGTGTCGGTGATCTGCTGGGTGAGCGTGGCGGGGGGTGAGGCCATGGTTCTTTCTTCTTCCTGCACAGGGCTCGCGCGGCTGGGCATCCTAGGCGAAGCGATCGCCGCCCGCCAAGCGGGTTTCTCCTTCACTCATCGGCATCATCGGGCGGGTGCATCACCGGCCGGGGAGCAAATCGAGCAGGGGGGCGGGGTCGGCGAGGGAGTCGAGGACGAGGTCGCCGCCCGCGTCGTGGAGTTGTTCCACGGTATATCGGCCGGTGGCGACGGCGACGGCGACGCAGCCGTTGGCGTGGGCGCAGGCGATGTCGCGTGGGGTGTCGCCGATGATAAAGACGCGAGCCGGGTCGATCGCTTCGCCGGTGTGTGCAAGGGCCCGGTCCATGGCGATGCGTGGCAGGTCGTTGCGCTCCTGGCCGTCCTCGGCGAAGGCGGTGACGGGGAAGCGTGCGAGGTCGAAGCCGGCGGCGGTGAGCTTAAGGTGCGCGGCGCGTTTGAAATTCCCGGTGAGCAGGCCGAGCGTGAGGTCGCCGGTGGGCCCGCTGCGTGCGTGGAGTGTGTCGAGCAGGGGCGTGATGCCGGGCATGCGCATGATGTCGTCGCCGATCACCCCCAGCTCGGCTTCCAACTCGGTGAGGTAGGTGTCGCGGAACCGGTCGAGATGTTCGCCGGTGTCGCCGATGCCGTTGTGCGATGCGAGCTGCGCGAAGATCTGCGGGTCGAGCGTGCCGACGGTGATCTCGGTCCACGCGAACTGCTCACCAAAGACCTTGCGTCCGGCGCGGTGGAGGCATCGGCTGCCTGCGCCTTTGGTGATCATGAGTGTGCCGTCGATATCGAAGAGCAGTAGCGATCGCGCCACGCGAACCTCCGGGGTGGTGCCGAACCGCGCGGCGGGGGGTGCTACAACTCGACCTTCGAGCGATCGACGAAGATCGCCTCGTCGTACCGCATCATCATGAGCCCGTCGCGCCACTGGTTGGCCACGACGGAGGAGGGCAGCCCCATCGTGTCTTCGACCAGCCAGTGCGTAAAGTGGGCCCCGGCCTGGTGGGCAAGCGGGTAGCCGCCGCCGAAGCGTGGGTTGAACTCGATGATGCGCATGTCGCCGGTTTTTTCGTCCACAAAGATCTGCACGTTGAACACGCCATACGCGCCGGGCAGCGCTTCGCACACGCGTTCGGCGAGCTGCTGAACCTCGGGGTGGCGGACGGTGACGCCCTTGCTGACCTCGCCCGAGCGCGTCTCGACGCGTAGCCGGGGCACCGAGCAGCGTGCCTTGCCCGCGTGGTCGATGAAGACGTCGATGGTGTATTCCTGCCCGCGGGCGAGGGTCTGGACGATCATCTCGCCGTGGTGCTCAGCGAACTGGAGGTCGGCGGGCTCGTGGATCCGGGTGACGCCGATCGATGAGCTGCCGGTGCGTGGCTTGGCGATCAGGGGCGTGGGCCAGGCGTCGGGGTGGTCGAGGGCGTCCTGCAGCGTGGTCTGGCGGGGCACGGGGAAGTTGTGTTCGCTGAGCCAGCGGTGGGTGTGTTCTTTGTCGCAGCCGATGTCGACGACCTCGGGCGAGGAGATCGCGAGGGTGGTGCCGATGTCCTCGAAGGCCTGTTTGTGTTCGGCGTAGAGGCCGAGCTCGGTGTCGATGGTCGGGACGACGAGCCGGATGTTCTGCTGCTTGCAGAGCTTGAGCATCTCGGGGATGAAGTCGCCGCTGGTGAAGAGCGGGGCGTAGAACCCCTGCTCGGCCGCGTGGAACCCGGCGGCGGTCGAGGAGAGGTCGGAGGCGTAGACCTTACCGGGCAGCCCGAGTTCGCTCAGCGCCTGCTGGAAGAGGCGGATGAGCACGACGCGTCGGCCGGAGGACGAAACCAGGATGTTGCAAGGTGCGCTCAAGCGGAAGGGCTCGGGTCGTTGCAGAGAGTCGATGTCGGATCACCGATACAGGGACAGGGTAGTATAGCTACTATCGTCCGCCGGCCCGGGTCGGCTTACCGTTCCTGTCCAGTGAGCCGATATGCCTGCGGTGCCTTCCCAGCCTGAGTCCGAATCGCCGCGTCTGGGGCGATCGGTCCTGGGGTGGTGGGCGGTCGCGGTCGCCGCCTTCCTGCTCTACGCCCTGACCGCGTCGCGCACGATCCAGTGGCAGGACTACGGCCAATTCGTGCTGCGCATCGTCACCGGCGAACTGTTCAACGAGCTTGGCCTCGCGCTCGCGCATCCGATCCACTTCTGGCTGGGACAGGCCGCGGCCGCCGTACTCCCCGCGCAGCCGCCGTTGGCCGTCTCGCTCGTCAGTGCGCTGGCCGGGGCGATCACCATCGCCAACGTGTTCGGCATCACCCGGCGGGTCACGGGCCGATGCGCCCCCGCGCTTGCCGCTGCGGGGTCCTTGCTGGTCGCCAACACGTTCTGGCGCATGAGCACGATGCCCGAGTGCTACACGGTGACGACCGCGCTGCTCAGTGCCGAGCTGTGGTGTATGACGGCCTACTTCACGCGACGCGCAACGCTGCCACGCGACGCGGGTAGCAACGGATCAGGCGTACTGCCCGCGCTGGCGGGGATGATGCTCTTCAATGGGCTTGGGCTGGCGAACCACAACATGGCGCTGCTCACACTGCCCGTCTCGGGGATCGTGTTGCTGCTCGCGTGGAAGCGCAGCGAGATCAAACTGCGTGGGTTCGCGATGGCGATGTCGGCGTGGTTTGTCGGGGCGTCGCCCTACCTCGCGCTCGTGGTAATTGAGGCGACGCGCAGCGGGGACCTCGGCGCGGCCGTGACCTCTGCGCTCTTCGGCATCCGCTATGCTGACGAGGTACTCAACGCCAGGCCCGGCATCAAGCAGGCCGGCATCAGCGTCGCCTTTACCCTGCTCAGCTTCCCGGGCATCACGCTGCCCCTCGCGGCGGCCGGCCTGTTTGCGGGGCGCGCGTACCTGGGGCAACACCTGCGGTCGGCCGGGCTCTGGTGGGCGTGGGGGGCTGCGCTCGCGATCCACCTGCTGTTCGTGCTGCGGTACAACGTCGTGGATCAGCACACGTTTTTGCTGCCGGCGTACACGATCATCTCGCTGTTCGTCGGCGTGGGGTTTGGCTGGCTGTCGTTACGTTTGAAATCGCGCGGCCGAGTGTTGCTTAGCGCTGCGGTGGCTTTGAGTCTCGTTGCGGCCCCGGGGGTGTATGTGTTGACGGCGAAGGTGGCGCGGGACCGCAACGCGCTGGGGGCGATGGCGCGCAACAAGCCGTACCGCGACGACTACCGTTACCTGTTCGTGCCCTGGGGGATGGGCGAGACGTCGGCGGCTCGCATGAGTCAAGAGGCGGTATCGCTTGCGGGAGATCGAGGCGTGATCGTGATCGAGGACCCGATGGCGGGTTTTGCGGTGGCGTATCGATTACGTGAGGGTTCGTTGGCTGGGGTGTTGATGCACGAGGTGGTGCCCGACGGCGAGCCGGCGTGGGACGCGTGGGGCGGTCGGGCGGTGGTGCTCGTGCCCGCGAGCCGGGGTCGTCGGCGCGTGGATCCGCCGACGGGTTATACCTGGCGGGCGTCGGGTGAGTTGTATGTGCTGGTCGCCGATAGTGGGGGAGGGGTTGACGCCGAAGCATCCGCTGCCGATAACCCCGCGACGCCATGACACAAGCCGATCCGCAACCCGACGCCGCGCCGCGCGCCGACCAACAGCCCCTCGCGGGCTGGGGGCTGCAGCCGAGCGTGGACTGCGCGGTGTATCGGCCCGGCGGCGCTTCGGCGCTGCGCGAGCTGATTGCCTACGCCAACGGCCAACGCACCCTGATCAGCCGGGGGCTTGGCCGAAGCTACGGCGACCCGGCGACCAACGCCGACGGTGTCGTGCTGCACACCGCGATGAACCGCTTCCTCGCGTTCGACGACACGACGGGCGTCGTCACCGCCGAGGCGGGTGTGACCTACGCCGACCTGATCGACACGCTGCTGCCATACGGGTGGTTCCCCAGCGTTACGCCCGGCACAAAGTTCGTCACGCTCGGCGGCGCGGTCGCGGCGGATGTCCACGGCAAAAACCACCACCACGACGGCTCGTTCAACACCTGTGTCCAGTCGTTCCAACTGCTCACACCGACCGGCGAACAACTCACCTGCTCACGCGATGAAAACGCCGACGTCTTCTGGGCCACCCTCGGCGGCATGGGGCTCACCGGCTTCATCCTCACCGTGACGATCCAGATGCTCAAGGTCACCTCCTCGCGCATCGATGTGCAGACCACGCGTGTCGGCTCGCTCGACGCGATGCTCGAGCATTTCGCCATGACGGATGACGACCACCGCTACTCCGTCTCGTGGATCGACTGCCTCGCACGCGGCGCGAAGCTTGGCCGAGGCGTGGTCATGCAAGGCACCCACGCCCAGGGCAACGGCGAATCCGACCTGTTCCCCGCGAAACGCCGCGCGAAGGCCGTGCCGTTCCATTTCCCTAAGCAGGCGCTGAACGCGATGTCGGTCAAGGCCTTCAACACCGCGTACTACGCCAAGCACGGCAGTGGGCAACACGTCGAAGGTTTTGACCCGTTCTTCTACCCGCTCGATGCGGTGCATCACTGGAACCGCGTGTACGGGCGGCGCGGGTTTGTGCAGTACCAGCCGGTGTTCCCGGAGGCGGACGGCGCGGCGGGCGTGTGCGCGGTGATCGAACGGCTCAGCGCCGCAAAGCGGTCGAGCTTCCTCGCGGTGCTCAAACGCATGGGCGGCCAACAGGTCGGCCCGCTGGGTTTCCCGATGGCGGGGCTGACACTCGCGGTCGATATGCCGCGTGGCCCGGGGCTGCGCGCGTTTTTGCACGAGCTTGACGCGATCGTGCTCGACCACGGCGGCCGGGTCTACCTCGCGAAAGATGCGGAGATGACGGCCGAAACCTTCGCGGCCATGTACCCCCGGCTCGATGAGTTTCAACAGGTCCGCCGCCGACTCGACCCAAGCGGCGTGATGGCATCGACCCAGGCCCGCCGGCTCGGTATCGTGGGGCCACGATGAACCACACCGAAACCGACCAAACGAAGCGACCCCTGATTGCCGCGAGGCGCGTCGTGATCGTCGGCGCAACGTCCGGCATCGCCCGCGCGGTGGCGCACCGCCTCGCGTCGCGCGGGTACGCGCTGGTGCTCGCCGCGCGCGACCGCGAGGCGGCAGAACGCGACGCCGCCGACCTGCGCGTGCGCTATAGGGTTGAGGTCGAGACCCGCCCGTTTGATGCACTCGACTTCGACAGCCACGGCGCGCTGGTCGATGGGCTCGATCTCGCGGCGGCGGTCGTGTGCCACGGCATCATGCTGAGTAACGAAGATGCGGTCGCCGACATCCACGACCACCGCAAGATGGTCGACATCAACTACCCGTCCTATGCGAGTGTGTTAGAGGTTTGCGCGTCGTACTTCGAAGACAAGGGCGACGGTGTGATCGCCGCGATCTCGTCGGTCGCGGGCGATCGGGGCCGACCCAGCAACTACTGCTAC
>JBITAC010000110.1:0-5726 GCA_044439905.1 Phycisphaerales bacterium JB063
CCTCTGCTACTCCAGCGACGACCCCGTCATGGCCGTGAAACTCAAAGACGCCGGCGCCGCCAGCGTCATGCCCGCCGGCTCACCCATCGGCAGCGGCCAGGGCGTCCTCAACCCCAACGCCATCACCATCATCCTCGAACTCTTGAAGGACGGCGATCCGGATTACCCCGTCATCGTCGACGCCGGCGTCGGCGAAGCCGCCGACACCGTCCACGCCATGCAGCTCGGCGCCGACGGCGTCCTCATGAACACCGGCATCGCCCACGCCAACGACCCCATCAAGATGGCCCACGCCATGCGCCACGCTGTCCACGCCGGCCGCCTCTCCTACCTCGCCGGCCGCATCCCGAAAAAACTGTACGCCACCGCCAGCTCCCCCTGGGACGGCGTCATCTCGTATATTCCGGGGGAGTGACTAGTTTACTGTAACCGGTAAACCCCATGAATCACAGTTTCATCATTGGTAGCTAATGAGAATCGAATACAAGACTGGGTTTCGTGAGGTTGGGCACCAACGATTATGGTCGTCGGCGTAAAAGGGCTAGGCCACCGAGGCTGAGCAGAGCGAGCGAGCCGGGCTCTGGGACATCCAGAAGAGGGTCGCCAGTACCCCAGTTGGCTGTGACGATGTCGAGGTCGGCTTGACCAACGATTCCGTCCCCCGAGAGATCTCCAGACGCCGTTGCCCGCATGCCAACCGCATCGCCCCAATTGGCGAGCAGGATGTCGAGGTCTTGCACACCAACGAAGCCGTCGCCGTTGATATCGCCAGTCAGCGTAGATTCGGTGTTCGCGATAAAGATGCCCCAGGTGCCATCCGTAAAGCCAAGACTGATCCCCAACTGGCCGTGATCATTGAAGCTACCGGAGCGGCCCGCCATGCCAGTCGCTTCGACGTATGCATTTGCCGAACTAATCGTTCTTAGGTCTTCGGTCAGCGGGTCATCATCGACATCAAACAGCTCGCCCTCCCGGGCCACAAGGATTAGCTCGCCATTGGTATCGGTCGCGTAGACCGCTCGATCATTGTTTTCATCAACTCCATCACCGGTGAGGACGGCACGGAACGCGATCTGCCCAGTATCATTGAGTGTATGGCCATTGATCGCGCGGTACACCGTGCCAAGCTGAGTACCCACCGCCTGTTCACCATCCCGAGCGATCAGCGTCAGTATGCCGTCCTGTTCGAACCACAGGCCACCATCGTTCGAGAGATCAATGTCTGGTCCGTCGAGATATCCTCCAAAGGCGACTTGCCCCAGATCATTTAGAACCAAGTCGAAGCTGCTCTGTAGCACTACGCCCGGCTCGACTCCGGGTATCGGCTTGCCATACTGCACAACCAGCCGCAGCGTATCCTGACTGCCAACCCAGATACTGGTTCGATTCGTGACATCAATCCCTGGACCAGACAGATGGGCGCTGAACACAACTTGTTCCGCACCATTCATCCCAAAACCAGTTGATGGAATCATACCCCCAAAGGAGACGCTCGGCCCAACACCAGGGGCCTCGTCCCCAGCCCGGACCATTAGCCCGAGTGTCCCACCAATGTCTGTCCAGATACCGCTGTTATTGGTCTGGTCGATGCTATTACCCTCAAGCCGACCATAGAGCAATACACGACCTTGGTTGTTGAGTCCTGCCAACGACAGCAGACTGAATGTAACACCCGGCTCTGTACCCGGCGCAGCATCACCGGCTCTGGCAAGCAACGCAAATGAGCCGCCTACATCCGTCCAAATCCCATGGTTATTTGTGTCATTCACGCCTGGCCCCGTCAGATTGCTACGGAACGCGAAATGCCCAAGATCGTTGAGAAAGGTTTGAATGACATCGGTGTAGACCAGTCCAGCAGGAAGACCGGCCGCGGCGTCCCCTTCACGCAACAATATCTCTTGTGAACCTGTCCGGTTGATCCAGACAGCCCTGTTGTTTTCTGTCGTTACGCCCGGTCCAGTCATAGTCGAACTGTAGTAGTACTGCCCGGTCTCGTTGATTTGGGGTTGCGAGACCGGACCATACAATACACCCGCATCCGTGCCAACTGCCGAATCCCCATTACGTCCGACGAAGCTTATCCCCTCCGCACCCATCGTCCATACCCCACTGTCGTTGACGCCGGAGACGATTGCTAACCCTTGTAGCCGCGCACCAAAAGAAATCTCGCCGGCGTTGTTAATCGCAGGGCCTTGGAAAATCCAGAATGTGGTGCCTGCCTCTGTGCCAGGTGCTGGAGTCCCGCTGAGGACCATGGTTTCATAGGTTCCCGCACTCGCCAAGTAAGGGGTCAAACCCGACATTGCCGCTAAGACCCAAGGAGCAACCAAAGATCGAGACATCCAGACGCAAGCCATCAACTACCTCCAACTGACAATTCCCATTCGGAATACCCGGCGATGCTGGCCGAGGCGATTGTGGTCGAAGTGTACCCTCCAGGCGGTACGAACCGAAGCCTTAACATGTAATAGCGTGATGATTTTGAGTTGGCATGCGTGGATAGCCGACTTATTGAGACACTGCCGAGCGATTCCGGCGCACTCCGCCGGCGCGTTTGAGTCCTCCAACGCCGTTGCGCATCGCTCAATATGCCCGCTGGATCGCTCTAGAGGCCTTCTAGAACGCTCCAACGCGGCTGGTGGCCGGGGTGGAGCGAGTCCGCGAGCGACCCCCCGGAAGGGATGCCGGCACAGTTTGATCGATTCGGGGGTCGCTGATCTGCGGCGTCCCATTCCGGGGGCTCGCGGACTCGACCCCGGCCACCCGCCGGCTTCGCCGAATGACAGACTGGAATGTCTGTCCCCCTGCCTGTCTCACCCGCTGCGCAGGATGCTCTCCATCTTCTTGCCCCTTGCCAGTTCGTCGACGAGCTTGTCGAGGTAGCGGAGCTGTTGCATGAAGGGGTCTTCGATGTCTTCGACGCGGTAGCCGCAGATCACGCCGGTGATGAGGTGGGCGTTGGGGTTCATCTTGGCCTGCTTGAAGAAGGTCTCGAAGGTGGCTTCTTTTTGGATGAGGGTCTTGAGCTTCTTGTCGTCGAAGCCGGTGAGCCAGCGGATGACCTGGTGGAGTTCTTTTTTGGTTTTGCCCCTCTTCTCGACCTTGGCGACGTAGTGCGGGTAGACGGAGGCGAAGGTCATCTTTTGGGTGCGTTCGATGCTCTCGGGGGTGGGCTGTTTCATGGCGGGGCTCTGGGGTTGCAGGTGCGGGCCGTGGCTCAGGCGGGGGTGGCGAGCTTAAGGCCGACGATGCCGGCGAGGATGAGGGCCAAGCTGATGAGGCGTGGCGCGTTGGCGGGCTCGTTGAAGAGGGCGATGCCCAGGAGGGCGGTGCCGACGGCGCCGATGCCGACCCAGACGGCGTAGGCGGTGCCGACGGGGAGGGTTTTGAGGGCGATGCCCAGGAGCCAGAAGCTCGCGGCCATCGCGGCGAGGGTGGCGGCGGTGGGGAGGGGCTTGGTGAAGCCCTCAGTGTACTTGAGCCCGATGGCCCAGCCGACCTCGAGCAGGCCGGCGAGGATGAGGATCGCCCAGACCATGTCGGCGTCCTTTGCGTGATGGCGGCGCGGGGTCGTCCCCGGGTTGAGGTGGAGCGGCGGGGTCGTCCCCGCTTCCGGTGGGTGGGACATGTTAGCCGGGCCGGGGGTGTGTGGCAGGCGGGGAGTTTCCCGGGATTGGGGGGGCGGGAACATGCTGGGATGGCCGAGCGGCGCGGGCGGGGCGTGTTGTTTGACGCGGATGGGCGGGGCTTCTACCGTGCAAGGATGTCTAACATTGATAACGCAATCGGGCTTTCTGGCGGCAGAGGCGGGGTATCGTTAGCAACGCGAGCGCGGTCGGCGGGGGCGGCTTGGCTTGGTCGGCCCGGGGTGGTATGGGTGTTGGCCATGGGCGTCTTCGGGCTATTGACGGGGTGTCACGGTACGCCGGGTGCCGTGACTGAGCCGGTGCATTTCCGGGTGGTGGCGTACAACGTGGAGTTTGGCAATCGCGGCACGGCCGAGCAGATCGGCGAAGCGCTCAAGGCGTACGAGCCGGACGTGGTGCTGTTCAACGAGGTGCCCGGGGGCGACTGGGTCGAGCGGGCGGGCGAGGTGCTGGGTATGCCGTACCACTACCTGGGCGAGGTGTCGTCGGCGAACCACAAAGACAAGTACAAGGCGGTGCTCAGCCGGACGCCGCTGCACGACCCCGGCGGGCTGGTGCTGGAGGGCCCGGGCTGGAACCCGGCCAGCGCGGTGCGTGCATCGACGCGGGTCGGTGGGCACGAGGTGGTGGTGTACGCGCTGCACGTGTCGGGCGCGGCGCATGGCGGGCAGCCCCGGCCGGGCGAGCACCAGGCGGGCGACCTCGCGCGGCGGGCGGCCGAGGCAACCCCCGACGCGCTGGTGATCCTCGGGGGCGACTTCAACGACCGGCTGGGCGAGCCGCAGATGGCGTACTGCCTGGAGGCGGGTTTCCGGTCGAGCTGGCAAGACCTCGGGCGGGACGTGTCGCGTGAGACGGAGCTGTACACCTGGAACGTGGCGGGTCCGCAGCGGAGCGGGGTGATCGACCATGTGCTGTACCGTGTGCCTTCGCCGATGCGTGCGGTGGACGGCGGGATCATTGTGCTGGACCCGGTGCTGGCGGACCATCACCCGGTGTGGGCGGAGTTCGAGATCGAGCCGAAACCATGACGCGGGACACACGATGAGTTTTGGCCAACTCCACCATGTCGAGCTGTACGTCTCCGACCTCGCGCGGTCAAAAGCGTTTTACGGCTGGCTGTTGGGAGAGTTGGGCTACACCGTCTATCAGCAGTGGGACGCGGGGGTGAGCTACAAGAAGGGGGAGACGTACCTCGTGTTGGTGCAGGTCGAGGCGAGGTACGCGGGGCCGGGGGAACCCGCGTATCACCGGTGTCGGGTGGGGCTGAATCATCTGGCGTTTCACGGCGAATCGCGGGCGCAGGTCGATGCGCTGACCGCGCAGCTGCGCGAGCGCGGCGTGACAGTGTTGTATGAGGACCGTCATCCGTATGCGGGCGGTTCAGGCTACTACGCGGTGTTCTTCGAGGACCCGGACCGGATCAAGCTGGAGGTGGTGGCTCCGCAGGTGTAGTGGGGGCCATTGGGATGCGTATGCTGTACGCTTAGGGAGGCAGTGCGAGAGAGCATGTCCGTTCCCTTTTAGTCATGGACAAGGTGATATCGAGGGCCGCAGATGGACTGGATGAGTGTTGGCTTGTGGTTGCTTGCGGCGTTGGGTGTCTTTGTTGTGCTGGTGGTGTTGTTCGTTGCGCTCTTTTTTAGGGGGTATGTGCTGGGAGATGGGGATTGTGTTTTTTGGTGCGACATCGTCGGCTTGCTGCTGACAATCCTTCTGTTTCCACCGCTACTGTTGGTAGGTGGACCGCTGTGTTGGATTTGGCCGGTGCACAGTGATGAGCCGCGTGGGGATGTGGTCCGCGCCCGTTGGGTTCGGATGTTCTTTTGGTGGCGTTGGGTGTTTAGCGTATGGAACGGCGAGCGTAATGCCGAGCCTATGTGCCGGGATCGACGGGGTTGAACGACAAGCAAGGTCTCGCGGTGTGTGATCGTGTCCAAGAAAAAACCCCGCAGCGTTTGCCGCGGGGTTCGGGGGTTGGTTTCGTGGGGCGTTGTTACGCGCGTCGACGCCGTGCGACCAGCAGGCCGCCGAGGCCGAGGATCGCGAGGGAGCCGGGCTCGGGGGTGATGCTGACGA
>JBITAC010000111.1:0-24789 GCA_044439905.1 Phycisphaerales bacterium JB063
TGAAATCTATGAGAAACTCATCGAACCTAAACTCACCCACCCGTGTGTTGTCACCCGCGTCCCCAGCGTCATCATCCCGCTGGCGAAGAAGTGCGAAGACGACCCGTTCTATGCGGACGTGTACGAGCTGGCGATCAACGGCGTGGAGATCAGCCCGGGCTACTCCGAGCTCAACGACCCCGAGGTGCAGGAAGCCAACTTCCGCACGCAGGTCGGCGATAAGGCCGAGCAACAGAAGGTCGATGAGGACTTCCTCGAAGCCCTCCGCGTCGGCATGCCCCCCGCCGGCGGCATGGGCCTGGGCATCGATCGGCTGGTCATGATGCTCACCGGCGCCGAGTCCATCCGCGACGTCCTGCTCTTCCCCCTGATGAAACCGCAGGCGGAAAAATAAACCGCCAAGACGCCAAGAGCGCCAAGGAAAGCAATAGAGAGGGAGCAACCATGCGGGAACCAGATCAAAGTTTGGACCGCTTAGCACATGATGTCATCGGCGCGGCCATTGAGGTACATCGGTCGTTAGGGTCTGGTTTTCTGGAGGCAACCTATGCTAAAGCCCTAGCGATCGAGTTACGTCTACGAGGCATTCCACACCTCCGGGAATCCCCTGTTCAATTGGAGTACAAAGGCGAATCACTCGGTGAAGGGCGACTGGACCTCCTAGTCGATGACCGGCTCGTTGTTGAACTGAAGGCCGTTGACTCGCTGGCACCGATCCACGAAGCACAAGTGATCTCCTACCTAAAAGCCACGGGTCTTGAGCTAGGCCTACTCATCAACTACAACACTGCCGTACTCCGCGATGGCATCAAACGTATCATCCTAACCTGACAACTGCCTTCCTTGGCGACCTCGGCGCCTTGGCGGTTCAACACCCGCTCATGTACAAGCTCCTGCTCATCTCGAAGTACCTCCGACGCAAGCTCGCGCCGCTTTTTGCGGCTGTGTCGGTGAGCTTCTGCACCGCGATGGTCATCATCGTCGTCAGCGTCATGGGCGGGTTCCTTGACCTCATGCGCACCACCGCCAAAACCCTCTCGGGCGATGTCATGGTGCAGTCCAACCTCACCGCCGGCTTCCCGCACTACGACGACCTCGCCCGCGACATCGAAGCGCTCGACGGCGTCGAGCTCGCCACGCCCGTCCTCGAGACCTTCGCCCTCATGCGCATCGGCAACCGCGACCAGGTCGTCCAGGTCGTCGGCATCGTGCCCGAGCAGATGTCTCAGATCATCAACTACAACGAGTCCCTGCTCTGGGCCGGCGAAGACCTCGTCCAATCACGCTTCTCCGACCTCGACGAAGACACCCGCCAACGCCTCGCGGAAGAGCTCGACCTCGACGCCGCGGGCCGACGCCTCGAGCAGCCCGCGCTGCTCCAATTCCTGCTCAGCGATATCGCGGCGAACCGGCTGCGCGCGGCGCTGGTGGAGGACGACGGCCTGCGTGCCCGGTTTGCGCCGACGCTTGGCCCGCTGCTGGCCGCGGATGTGTCGGCGGAGTTGCCCGACCCCGTGCTGATCGAGTGGATGACCGACCCGCAGGCCGAGCCGTACGTGCTCAGCAAGATCCGCGGGGCGTTGCTGCGTGAGCCCACGCTGATGGACGCCCCGGGGTTCCCGCAGCTCGCGCCCGCCCCGGCGATCGTCATCGGCGTCGCCGTCAACCCCTACCACCGCCGTGATAAACGCGGGCAGTACAGCTTCGACGACCCCGAGACCGGCTACCCCACGAGCTTCGCAGGCGAAACCGTCAGCGTCACGCTCGTCCCCTTCTCCCCCGCCGGCGAACTCGCCTTCGAGCCCGTCCGGCGCGAGGCCGCCGTCGTCAACGAGTTCAAGTCCGGCTTCTACCAGACCGACCAGAACGTCGTCTACGCCCCGCTCGGTTGGTTGCAAGAACAACTGCAGATGCAGCGCAGCGAAGACACCACCGACTACGACCCGTTCACCGGCCAAGGCGGGCAGACCATCGTCACCCCCGCCCGCGTCCACAACATCGTCGTCAAGGCCCAAGGCGAGCAGGACGCCGACCAGCTCGCGCGCGAGGTCCAGCAGGTCGTCAACGCGTTCTACCAGGACCACCCCGACGTCCCCATCACGCTCACCGCGATCACCTGGGAACAGAAACACGGCGCACTACTCGGGGCGGTACAAAACGAAAAAGGGCTGGTCACCTTCCTCTTCGCGATCATCAGCATCGTCGCCATCGTCATGGTCGCGACGACGTTCTACATGATCGTCCTCGAAAAAACCCGGGACATCGGCGTGCTCCGCGCGATCGGCGCACCGGCCACGGGTGTGCTCGGGATGTTCCTGACCTACGGCCTGGTGATCGGCGTCATCGGCACTGGGCTGGGCGTGTGGATCGGATGGGCAGTCGTCACCAACCTCAACAACATCCAGGAGGCGCTTGCCAATCGTATGGCGACGCTGATCGGTGTCGTCCTCATCGCGGCCGTACTCGCACTGGCCGTCACCATCGTCACCGCCTGGCAGCGCCGCCACCGCGAGTTCGGCATCGGCACGGGCATCCTGCTCTTCTTCGCCGTCGCCGCCGGGCTGCTCACCGTCGTCTACTACACCTTCCCGATGATCTCGCTCCCGGTCGCCAACGGTATCGACCCCAACATCGGCTGGCGCATGTGGGACCCGCAGACGTATTACTTCGAGCGGATCCCCGACCGCATCAACTGGGCCGAGGTCGCCTGGATCGCGAGCGGCGCGGTCATCAGCTGCGTCATCGGCGCCGCCATCCCCGCGATCATCGCCGCCCTGCTCAACCCGATCGAGGCGCTGCGGTATGAGTGATCTTGCGAAACCCCAAACACAACGCCAAGACGCCAAGATGCCAAAACGCCAAGAGCCGAGCCCGGCGCTGGACGCACTCGCGCATGATGTGATCGGTGCAGCAATCGAAGTCCATAAGACCCTGGGCCCGGGGTTTCCTGAATCGATCTATGAAGAAGCGGTGTGTCATGAATTGGCCTTGCGCAGCATTGCATTCGAGCGCCAACCCATGATCCGAGTTGCCTACAAAGGCCACGCATGTGGAACTGGCAAGATGGACATCCTGGTGGATCGGCAACTCGTGCTCGAACTCAAAGCGGTGGAAGCGGTCTTGCCAAAGCACAAGGCCCAGGCGAAGGCCTACCTTGTCGCGACGGGCTGTCGGCTCGCACTCGTGATTAACTTCCATGAAGCCGTGCTCAAAGACGGCCTGCACCGTGTGGTGTACACCCCTTGATTTTTCCCCTTGGCGTCTTGGCGGCTTGGCGTCTTGGCGTTAGAAATGCGGTCTGCCATGACGTCCACCATCCTGAACGCCACCAACCTGCGGCGCACCTTCAACGAGGCCGGCCGAGAACTCCAGGTCCTCCGCGGGGTCGACCTCAGCGTCCACCGCGGCGAGTGGCTCTCGATCCTCGGCCGATCGGGCTCGGGCAAGTCCACACTCCTCCACCTCATCGGCGGGCTCGACCGACCCACCGACGGCACGGTGCGGTTCAACAACGACACCGACATCACCCAACTCCGCGGGGGCAAGCTCGACCGCTACCGCAACGAACACGTCGGCCTCGTCTTCCAGCAGTACCACCTCCTGCCCGAACTCAGCGCACTCGAAAACGTCCTCATCGCCGCGATGCTCGGCTGCTCGCTGCCCGCCTGGCCCGGCAAACGCAAGGCCGCACGCGACCGGGCCCTCCAACTCCTCGAACGCGTCGGGCTCAAGGACCGCCTCACCCACCGCCCCAACAAGCTCTCGGGCGGCGAACGCCAACGCGTCGCCATCGCCCGCGCACTCATCAACGGGCCCCAGCTCCTCCTGGCCGACGAACCCACCGGCAACCTCGACATCGATACCTCCGCCTCGATCCTCGAACTCTTCCAAGAGCTCCACCAAGAAGGGCAAACCCTAGTGATGGTCACCCACGACCAGGCCGTCGCGAAAAAAGGCGACCGCACGGTCACCCTGACCAAGGGCAAGCTTGAGCGATGATTGCTAGAATCGTCCTTTCGACCTCTCGTACTCATACCCCATGAGCCACGACGACGCTTGGGCACCCAGGCCACCGAGCCGCCTCCCGCCCGCCCGTCTTCGTCGC
This sequence comes from Phycisphaerales bacterium JB063, assembly GCA_044439905.1. GTDB lineage: Bacteria > Planctomycetota > Phycisphaerae > Phycisphaerales > Phycisphaeraceae > JAHQVV01. The sequence continues at coordinate 4,106 of JBITAC010000111.1, forward strand.
TCAGAGCCCTGGAGCAACATTGAAATGGCTGAAGCCAACTGCGACATCGGATTGATCGGCCTGGCCGTCATGGGACAGAACCTGGTCCTCAACATGGCCGACCACGGCTACACCGTCGCCGTCTACAACCGCACGACCGCCGTGATGGAAGACTTCATCGCCAAGAACAAAGCCGAGGAGCCCTCCGCCGAGCGTGTCCTCGGGTTTGCGGAGCTCAAGGATTTTGTCGCCTCGCTCAAACGCCCACGCAAGATCGTCTTGCTGGTCAAGTCCACCGCCGTCCTACCCACCGACCTCGACGCGGTCGACAAAGTGGTCGAAGGCCTGCTGCCCCTGCTCGAGCAGGGCGACATCATTATCGACGGCGGCAATTCCAACTGGAACGCCACCATCCGCCGTGAGAAAGAGCTCAGCGAACAGGGCATCCGCTTCTTCGGCTCGGGCGTCTCGGGCGGCGAACTCGGCGCACGCTTTGGCCCCTCGCTCATGCCCGGCGGCGACGAGACCGCATGGAAAGAGCTCGAGCCGATCTGGATGGCCATCGCCGCGAAGGTCGACCCCAAGACCGGCAAGCCCATCGAGCGCAACGACCCAAGCAACCCCGTCACCCTCGACGAGGGCGAGCCCTGCACCACCTACATCGGTGCCAACGGCGCGGGCCACTACGTCAAGATGGTCCACAACGGGATCGAGTACATCGACATGCAGCTCATCTGCGAGGCGTACTTCCTGATGAAGACGCTACTCAAGATGGACCCCGGCGAGATGAGCAAGGTCTTTGGCGAGTGGAACACGGGCGACCTCGACAGCTTCCTCATCGAGATCACCACCGACATCCTCCAGCAGCGCGACCCGGCCAACCCGGACCAGTGGTTCGTCGATGTCGTCCTCGACACCGCAGGCCAGAAGGGCACGGGCAAGTGGACCAGCCAGAACGCGCTGGACCTGGGCATGCCCGCGAACGCGATGGCCGAGGCCGTGTTCGCCCGCTGCCTCAGCGCGATCAAGGACGAACGCGTGCACGCGAGCGGCGTGCTGCAAGGCCCGCCCGCCGCGGACCTCTCCTCGCGCCGCGACGAGCTGATCCCCGCGATTAAGGAAGCGCTCTACTGCTCGAAGATCTGCGCGTATGCACAGGGCTTCCAGCTCATGGCCGAGGCGCAAAACGAGTATGGCTGGGACCTCAACTTCGGTGAGATCGCCAAGATCTTCCGCGGCGGCTGCATCATCCGCGCCCGCTTCCTCCAGAAGATCACCGAGGCCTACGCCAAGGACGCCAAGCTCGCCAACCTCCTGCTCGACGACTACTTCAAGCAGGCGATCCACGACGGGCAGCAGGCCTGGCGCAAGGTCGTGGCACTCGCGGCCGAGCACGGCGTCCCCGCCCCCGCCTTCGGTGCCGCCCTCGCCTACTACGACGGCTACCGCACCGCGACGCTGCCCGCTAACCTGCTCCAGGCCCAGCGTGACTACTTCGGCGCACACACCTATGAGCGCACCGACACCCCGCGAGGCCAAAAGTTCCACGTCGACTGGCCCGAGCAGAACCGCCCGCAGCTCGAGGTCTAACGCCCCACACACGTCGGAACCGACGACCGGCTGACGTCCCATCCCAAACCCATACGAAGCTCGCGCTCGTCGAGCGTGGGCTTCGTTGTTCATCACCCCGGCCCCCCGTCGCTGCGATCAAACGCCCTGCTCCAACGGCATGCCTGGTGACATAGGGCTGTCACCCCCGCCCCAAAACGTGCGTGACTTTCGGGTGGGGGCACCCTACATTGGGCAGGCCAATCCACACGCGATCGCCCCGCAGGGCACGACCGACACAACCCAACATCTCCGGAGAAAAACATGAACCACCCCACCCGCGTCACCTCCATGCTCCTGGCCGTAACGGGCTTGACTTTCCTCAGCGCGGCACCGGCCGCGGGGGGGGTCCTCATCACCGAGATCATGTACAACCCCGACAGCCACGAGGGCGGCGTCGGCCAAAACGCCGAGCCCAACCAGACCGAGTGGCTTGAGATCTACAACACCGGCGACGAGCCGATCGCGATCGGCGGGTGGTACCTGCAGGACGAAGACGGCAAGACCGTCGGCCTGCCCACTGACGCGACGATCGCGCCCGGCGAAGCCGTCGTGCTGATCCCCGGCACGCAGACCGCCGAGGACTTCCGCGAAGCGTGGGAGACCGAGGACACCCAGGGCTTCCAAGTCTTCGCCCTCGCGGGCTGGGCGGTCGGTGACGACCCGATGAGCAACCTCGCCAATGGGCCAAGCGACACCAACGAGGTCCTCACCCTGCGCAACGCCGACGGCGAAGTGGTCGACGAAGTCAACTACGACGACGAAGGCCCCTGGCCCAGCGACAGCCCCGACGGCCCAAGCATCGCCCTGCGCCCCGACCAGCTCCACCCCGAAGCTAACGACGAGGGCAGCGCCTGGGCCCGCTCCGAGGCCGGCACACGCGGCGCGTGGCAGAACAAAAAGACCGACGACTACAACGGCACCGACACCGGCTCGCCGGGCGTGGTCGCGGCGGAGTAAAATACACTCATGCCCACCTACGAATACTACTGCCCTACCAACCGCCAGACCCTCGAAGTCATGCACGGCATGTCGGCCCAGCTAACCACTTGGGGCGAGGCCTGCGAACGCGCGGGGCTTGATCTCGGTGAAACGCCGGCCGACGCGCCGGTCGAAAAACTGCTCGGGGCCGGCATGGTCATCTCGAAATCACGCCCCGCCGAGGACTTCAACTGCGGCAACCCGACGGGCTGCTGCGGGGGCGGATGCGCGATGGGATAGGTTTCCGTAGGGTGGGTAGAGCATGTCCGCGAACGATACCCATCGATGCAACCCTTCCGCTGCACCCAATGGCAGACAGGGATGTTTGCCCCATGGACCAGACGGGTGAGCCCCCAATCCCCTACGGCACCAACTGCTGCAAACGTTCGACCACCGTCGGCTGCTCATCGGCGACGTTGTCAAAATCGGCATCGCCCGGCAAGGCCTCGGGGTCAATCATGTAAAGCTCGACATCCGCCGGGCCATCCTCACCCCCCGGCCGAAGCACCAGGCGATGGCGCGGCGTGCGGACCGTCACCGCGTCCCCCCAGTAGCTGACGACATGACCACGCAGCGCCGCCCGTCGACGCTCCAGCACCGGCACAAGCGACAGCCCGTCCAGCCGATGATGCGTCTGGGTGAAGGTCAGCCGACACAGATCGATCAGCGTCGGGTACAAGTCGGTCGTGGTCACCAGCGTGTCGGTCGCCCGGCCCTCGCCAAGGAAACGCGGGCCGGCCGCCCCGCCGGATGCCGGGACCCGCAGGATCAGCGGGCTGCGTAGCGCCGTCTCGAGCGGCGCGTGCTTGCCCCACATCGCGCCCTCGCCCAGGAACCAGCCGTGGTCGCTCCATAGAACGACGACGGTGTTGTCGGCCAGCCCCAACGCGTCGATCGCATCAAGCACCCGGCCGACCTGCCGATCGGTGTACCGAACGCATGCGAGGTACGCCCGCCGGGCCTGCAACGCGGCGTCTTCGTCGAGCGGGCGGGCCTTCTCCCACGAGGTGTCGTATCGGTAGAACTCGCCGGAGTTGTGCCAGTACGCCGTCGCAGCACGCTCGGCCAACGTCGGCGGCGGGACATCCCACTGCTGCACCGCCTCCCAATCCCCACGCGTCGCGACGAACGGCAGATGCGGCTTGAAGAAGCCCAGCCCGAGAAAGAACGGCTCACCCGAATCGCGCAGCGCCGCGAGCTTGTCGACCGCCGCCGACGCCATCAACCCGTCGGGCAGGTCGTCATCGTCCTCGGCCGTGAACTGCATCAGGTCGCGGTGGCCCTCGCCGTCCTCCCGGTGCGCCCCGTCGGCATACGCAAAGAACATGCCCCAGCCCCGCCCCCACTGCCCGGTCGGCGTTGCCAGCTCGTCCCAGGCATGCGGCAACTCGTCGCGCCCGTCGCCCGTGCCGTTGTACGCAAACACGCGGCCGTCGGCGGTGTGCGACAGCTTGCCAATCAACACCGTGTGGTAGCCGCTCCGCCGAAACAACTCGGGCATGCTTTGCGCACCGGCCTGCGGCTCCTGCAAAAGCGCCGCCTCGCCTTCGTACAGCCCGTTGTTGCCGCGCCGTACGCCCGAGCGCGACGGGTCGCGCCCCGTCAGCAGCGCATAACGCGACGCCCCGCACGTCGGCACCGCGACGAAGTGGTTCTGAAACAGCGTGCCCTGTGACGCGAGGCGGTCGATGTTGGGCGTGTCCACATAGTCAACGCCGTAGCAGCCCAGCTCAGGCCGAAGGTCGTCGATCGCGATGAAGACGACGTTGTAGCGGTTCGTCTCCTGCTCCTGCGCCGCCAGCGACCCGGATGAAACCAACGCCGCCAACACAGACCACAAGCTCAAGACAACGCGTGACGTCACGGCCGATCCCCTTCCCCCGCGAGCGACCAGTCCCGGTTGCCCTGCACCAACGCCGGCAGACGCACCGACACCAGCCGCGCCTCGGGCCCATCCACGGCTGGCCAGTCCGTCAACGACACCACCCCCGGCAGCCCTTCGATCGAGAGGTCCACACGCTGCGCGGGGTCGTGGATCGTCAGCGGGATCACATAGAAACGCTGGGGGAACACGTCGCAGTAGTCGGTGTTCGCCCCAGCCGTGGCCTTGAGGTAGATGCCCGAGGCGAGCAGCGCCGCGCCGGTCCAGACCGCGGCCTCGGAGTTGTTGCTGATGCCCTGGCCCAGCGTGATGCCGCCGCCGACCAGCAGGACATCGCCGATGATGCTCTTGGCCCGGCGGACATCCTCCAGGTTGTTCCAGCGGTGGTCGCGGGCCATCGTGTTCACATCGGTGACCTGCGGGGCCAAGGCCCGGCCCTCGGGGGTCGCCACGACGAGGCGGGCGTTGCTGCTGCGGGTACGCGGGACAAACTCGGAGAGTGCGCCGTCGGGGCCGTAGCGTTCTTTGCTCGGGCCAAGGCCGTAGGTCACGACGAGCACCGTGTTGTACCCGCGGGCCTGGAAGCGCTCGACCGTGGGACGCAGCGCAGGTTCGAGCTGCAACACCCGATGGAAATAGTCGGCCGCCTCGAGGTCGCGCCCCATCTGCTGGCTCGCGATCGCGTGCAGGAGGTAGGCGAGGGTAAAGTTAGATTGCTCCGCGACGTAGCCGTGATCGAGGTAGGCGTCGGCCTGTTCATCATCGTCCTGCGCCGACGCGCCCGCGTTGCCTGCCTGGGCCTGCTCGTACTCGAGCGCACGCATCATGATCGCCTCGGTGTCGATCCGCCGTGCAGCGGGCGCCGACGTCGGCTCACCACTGCCATCGCTCTCGAAGCTGCGCAGGTAGAACAGCGCGTTCGCCGACGCCGCACGGGCGTTGTCCCAACTCCCGAGCTCTGCCTGCACCATCGCGTAGTACGCCAGCGCGAGCGCCTGCTCGAACGGCTCGCCCTTCCACAGCTTCACCCCCTCGGTCAGCACGATCGACGATACAGTTTTGTCCGCGTTGATCCCCTGGGTCCGTAGCACGTCGTAGACCTCGGCGAACCACTGCTCCGACGCGCCCGGCCGATTAGCGTCGAGCGACAACACGCCCGCGCGCATCCGGCCAAGCATGTAGCGGCGCTCGGACCGATCGTCGGTGATCTCATCGACCACATGCTCCAGCGCCGCGTCGTACTGCCCCTGCGCGAGCTCGCGTGTCGGCGTCCGCATCGGGCTGTTGCAGCCGACGAACAGGAGTAGGACTGGGATCAACAGCAGCGCCCCTGCTTGCTGAAGCAAGCAGGCCCGGCAGGCAATTCGCTCGAACATCGTCGATCGCACATCGAACATCATCAGTCCCACACGTGCCCCGTCGCCTGTCGTTTGAACTCGAACCAGTCGTTCCAGACATCCGTCCCGTCGCGGAGGTCGAGCAGGCGGAACTCGCAGCCGTAGAGGTCGGTGCGGTGCATCGCGTCGGCACGGGTGACCGAGCGGAACGTCGCGCTCAGGGTATGGGTGACCTCGCGCTCACTGCCGAACGCCGAGTCCACCCCTTCCGCATCCAGGCGTGGCTTCAAGTCGCGGGCATGCTCGGCCGGGAGGACAAACTGGATCCGCTTCTGGTCCCAAAGCTCACGCATCGGCTGCGCACCACGCACGTTCGCGACCACCCACCACTGCTCACCCGTCGGCATCACCTCCATCGACAGGTTCCGCACCCGGTCAAACGACACGACCCACGGCTCGCTCTCCGGCGTCCGCTGCGCGATCACATCAGACGCCCGCAGACTCGCCGCCATCGCCGCCGCCATCTCCTCGTAGTCCTCAATCGCAATCCGTGAAGACTGAGGAGTACTTGCACAGCCCGTAAAACAAAGGCAAAACAGCGTCAGGAATAGACAACACAGCAGCCGCACGGACTGGCTGCTTAAGCAGCCAGTCCGAGACAACCTTTTCAAACTGGAACCGTGACAAAGCATCACTCGCTGATCTGCTTCATCTCGTAGCGGTTGCTGAAGACGATCCGGTTGGTCGTAAACGAGACGAGCTGCACCTCCATCGCGTACAGCCCCGTGTCGCCCCGGCCGACCCGGTAGGCGTCCATGTTCATCACAAACGTATTGGCCGCGTCGTAGTCCGGCACGAAATACACCCCGCCGTTCCACACCAGCGAGCCGTCGGGCTGCTCGACCGGCGCACTCGCGACACGCTCCCGCGCGGCCTGCCCCTCAACACGGGCCCGGCGTTCCACGAACACCAGCTTGCTGCGCGCGATCCGCGAATTGATCAGCCGACTGCGGATGCCCGACACGACGTACTCGTAGTCGGCCGTGGGCGTCACACCCGTCTTGTTCTGTACATCGCCCATCAGGATCACGACAGGCCCGTCGATCTCACTGATCTCCGGCAGCTCGGGCAGCTGGTTCAGCAGGTCTTCAGGCACCAGCGCACTGAACTCGCTGAGCGTCACAGGAAGCTGCTGCGGGTTACGCGCCTCGCCGGGCGTCGTCTCCTCGACGGGGACTCGGCCGACGTATTTCTTCGATTGGCAGCCCACGAGCGTCATCGGCACAACAAGCGCGGCGGTCAGGATCAGGCGGGAAGTCGGACGGAAACCAGGCATCGGGAAGTTCCTTGCAGAGGGAGTGGGTCGTGCGGGAAGGACGTCGCTCGGGCGAAGCCGTTTCCGACCCGCCAAGCCATGATATAGCGCCGCTTCGCCCCCGCAGGTTCATCGCCCCGCCCGCCCTGTGTGACAAAGGCAACACACGTCGCGTTCAGGCATCACCGACGCCCCCCCGCGTCGCCTCTGCACAACACACGGCATAACCCGGACGCACCGCCCACACTCCATAAAGTCATTTCTCAATGACATCAATGACTTTATAAAATTTTTCGACAACACCCCCCGCTGGCACCCCGCGTGCCACTACTCCCCCGTCCGAGGCAAGGACACGGCACACCCCTTGCTCTGCCACCCGCGAGACCGCGTGACACCCGTCACGCCCCTCGCCCGAGACCCGATCCAATCGGCAGAGCCCCATCTCGCGGTCGGCCTGGACCCGCCCTGCCACGCACAGGGCAGATCCACGGCCGACCGTCCCAGCCGCCCCTGATCGAGTGCAGCCCGGTAGAGCAATCTTCCGGGCTGTGCTTTTTTTGATGCCGACAAGCCCAATACAGCACACCAGACGGCCAAGCCGGGTCACGCCGTCCCCATGGGGCAGCATGCCGACCAACCGATCACGAAAGTAAGGGGCCGACGGCTCCGCGGTGGGCGGTCCGTGCCGCCGGGCCCGCAGGGGGTGAGCCCGACCCACGTCAACCGAATCCCCCACCGCACACCAAGCCGCTCGGCCCCTTCAATCGTAATCCGTCAACCCGCCGGCCCGGGCCACGCTTGCCGTGGACGTCGGCCGACTACGGGAGACGCCCCGGTCGCTGCCGGGCCCATCGTAACAACTTTGCGATGCAAATCAATAAATTTCTTTGCATTTTAGAGTTAATTCTGATCCTTGACGCCGGCCGATTGTTTTGTATGCTTTTGCTTACTTTATTGCCCGGCATCACCGCCGCCCCGCGATCGGCCAGACAACACGAGACCCGCATATGCCCCACTCCGCCGACACACCCGATACCGCCCCTGCACGCAGCGCCCGCGGCAACGCCCTGGTCGCGCTGCTGCTGCTCGTGCCCGCGCCGACGCTGGGCGTACTCGCCGCGCTCTGGGTCCCTGGACTCAAGGAGACCACCGCCGGAAAAGCCGTCTTCATGTTCGCCAAGGTCTGGCTGCTCGCGTTCCCGCTGCTTTGGACGCTGTGGGTCGATCGGCGCCGGCCCGCGATCCCCCGGCCGAGCATGCGCGGCATGGGCTGGGCGGTGGGCACCGGCGTCGCGATCTTTGCGGTCATCGCCGGGGCGTACTACGGCTACGCGCAGGGCCAGATCGACAGCGACGCGATGGGCGCGAAGATGATCAAGGCCGGCCTCGACAGCCAGTGGAAGCTCGCGGCCATGGCGGTCTACTGGTGCACCATCAACTCGCTGCTCGAAGAGTACGTCTGGCGATGGTTTGTCTTCGAGAAATGCAAGCAGGTGACCCCGAAGCAGACCCTCCTGCCGATCCTCGCGTCGGGGCTGTTCTTCACCGTCCACCACGTCCTCGCGATGCTCGCCTACCTGCCGGGCCAGCTGCACCTGACGCTGCTCGCATCGCTGGGCGTATTCATCGGCGGCGCGACGTGGTCGTGGCTCTACCTGAAGTCGAAGAACATCTACGCGGCATACGTCAGCCACGTCTTTGCCGACATCATCATCTTCTGGATCGCTTACCAGATCGCGTTCGGGGGGTAGGTTTTTAGTAGGCGTATCCAACGCCAAGGCGCGGAGACGCCAAGGCGCCAAGGCGGAGGGCACGCGATGATCGTGATGCCGGCGTTCATCATCGTGCTGTGCCTGATCTGGCTGACTGCCTGCTTAACAATCGGTGCGCAACGGGCCTTCTCCAGCGGCAAGAAGATAGGCATGATCGTTTTGGCTACCGGATGCGCGATCGCACTGGGCTACTTCGTACTGACGGTGTGGTTCCTGTCGTCGGCCTGATCTCTAGGCGTCTTGGCGTCTCTGCGTCTTGGCGTTTTGTGTGTTCCGGTACACTCCCCCCATGAACGACAGCACCACCAACGTCGAAACCCTCAAACAACTCGTCGCCGACTTTGTTGCCGAGCGGGATTGGGAGCGGTATCACGTGCCCAAGCACCTGGCGATGTCGATCGCGATCGAGGCGGCGGAGTTGATGGAGCACTTCCAGTGGGTCGAGGTCGAGTCGCCCGAAGCCGTCATGGCCGACGCGGAGCGTATGCAGCAGGTGCGCGAGGAGCTGAGCGATGTGCTCGCCTACACGCTCTCGCTGGCGAACGCGCTGAAGATCGACGTCACCACCGCCTACGCGGAGAAGATGAAGAAGAACGCGGTGAAGTACCCGGCGGACGAAGTGAAGCGGTGGGACTGACGCGCAGGGAGATTGGTTCAGACCAACCGCTTGGACGGATTGCTTAGGCAACCCGTCCGTAAGAAGCCCGCTCATTTTTAGTCGTGACGCAGCGCGACGATCGGGTCCTGCTGGGACGCCTTAATCGCGGGGTAGACGCCAAAGAGCACCCCCACCGCTGCGGCAAAAGCGAAGCCAACGATCATGGGCAGGGGCATCAGGATCGGCGCATCGCCCTCGATAAAGTACGCCCGCAGCCCCTCGGCCGAACTCCAAGGCCCGGCCTTGGCGAGGTTGATCAGCCCGGCATGGGTAAGGCACCAGCCCGACGCGACAAGCAGCCCGATGACCCCGCCGACGCCCGCGAGCACGGTGGTCTCCACAAGGAACTGCGAGACGATGTGCAGCCGGGTCGCGCCCAGCGCCCGCCGGATCCCGATCTCGCGTGTCCGCTCGGTGACGGAGGCGAGCATGATGTTCATGATGCCGATCCCGCCGACCAGCAGACTCAGCGCGCCTACGACGATCATCAGCCGGTTACTACGGTTGGCGGTGTCCTCGCGCTGCTTGATCAGCTCGAGCGGGACGGTGACCTGGACATCCTGCTGCGCATGCCCCGCCTCGATCACCCGCCGGACCTGCGCCGCGACGGGCAGCACCTGCGACGTGTCGGCGACACGGATGATCAACTCGGACAGCTCGACGTCTTCCCCCGCCGTACCCCCGGGCAGCAGCCGCAGATCGCCGAAGCGCGACTCGGCCGCCTCGAGCGGGATGAAGATATCGAAGTTGATGTCTCGGCCCGCGGTGACACCGATGGGCTCAAGGATGCCGACAACGGTGAACGGCTGGCCGTCGATGCTGAACGTACTGCCCAGCGCATCCTCGAGGCGGAACAGGTGGCTGGCGGCGTCGGCGCCGATGACGGCGTTGAACTTGCCTTGGTCGGCGTCGTCGAGCGGTCGGCCGCGCGCGATGCGCATGGGCAAGGTCTGGAACAGCGAGGGCAGTGTGCCGTACACCCGCGCGGCCTGCACGGTCTCGGCCCCGCGGTAGATGAACGAGCCGACCTGCTTGAGCGGGACCATCCGCTCAATGGGACCGACGGTGGGCTGCTCGAGCCGACGCAGGTCGAGCCGGGTCAAGCCATACGAGCTGACCATGACCTGCGGACCCTCATCGTTGTTGCCGCCGGCGCTGCTTTCCTCCTGCTGGATCAGGTCGGAGGCGGGCGGCTTGACGGACTTGAGCAGGATGTTGTTGGCCCCGAGTTCACGGATGCCCGCGAGCGCGGCGCGTTTGGACCCTTCGCCGTAGGCCGAGATCGCCACGACCGCTCCGACGCCGATGATGATGCCCAGCGCGGTGAGCAGCGATCGCAGCTTGTGCAGCAGGATGTTCGCCAGGCCAAGGCGTAGGGTTTCAAGGAAAAACGTCATAGGCAGTGGGCGACCGGTTAGCGTCTGTACATGGCGGGCGGATCAGGAATCATAGCTTCACGGCCAGGGCTGGGCTCGCTCAACCAAACGTGGCCGCCTCTCGTCCTAGCTGCGGCATCCCTTACCATACGCCCATGGCAGAGATCGAGGTCGGACAAGAAACAGAAACGGCTCGGCACTGGGCGTACGACGTGCGCGTGTTTGAAGGGGGACGCACCTACGACTATGCGGTTACGCTGTCGTTTCAGGATTACGACCTGTGGTCGCGTGGCCGCGTTGCGCCCAGCCGAGTGGTCGAGGCATGCTTCGAATATCTACTGACGAACGAGGGCGCCAAGGACATCAGCCCGAAGTTCGACTGCTCAGTGATTCGGCGATACTTCCCGTCGGTGGATGCCGAGCTGCCCAAGCTGCTGTGATACCGCCCCAGCCGCTGGCTATCCCTTCACATCGACGTGCTTGGCCTTGTCCTGACTGAACAGCGTCGCGTCACGCTCCTGGGGCTGGAGCGGGCCGTAGCCCGCGCCGAGCGGCAGGCCGGTCGGCGAACACGCGGGCGCATCGGATCGGTGGATCAGGTCCAAGACATCCCTGGGCTTGGCGTCCGGCTGCTGGTCGGCTTCTTCCTCGGCAGTGTGCTGATGCGGGTGCTCGGCGTCGCCCTGGCCGTAGAGGTTCTCGTACCCTGGCGCCTGCTGGTCGGGCAGGTCCTGGTCGGAGTCGCGCGTCGCGGCGGCGCCCTGGAGCTGCGAGATCTTGACCTTGTCGCTCTGGCTCGCGCTGCTGGCACGCTGGGCCTGCTCGGCGGAGCGCTGCTGCACCGCCTGCTTGGCCTGCTGGGTGGTGTTGGCCACACCCGCCGCGATGCCGGTCCCGATCGTGCTCATAGCGGTTCCCCTGGCCGACCCCGCACGGGCCAGCCCTATGGCGACTATCGACCAAAACCCCGATTCGCTTGACGCCAAGCCGATAAGGCAGGGTGTCATAACGTCGAAAACCGCCAAAAACACGCAGAAAACACGGATCCGGAGGGATCGCGATGGCACGCGGCGCAACAACACGCGCCGCCTTGAATCGGCATCGCCTACACCTTGCCGCGCACCGCCGTGGTGGCCAGAGTACGCGCAGGAAAAAGCCCGCCGGGGGTGGCGGGCTTGGGGGATGCGGTGGGCTGTTGATCGGCCGGCCTACTCGTCCTCGGCCCGGGTGATGAGCCAGTACTCGAGCTCGACAGGTGTCGCCCGGCCGAAGATGGTGACGATGACGCGGACCTTGCCCTGGTCGGGGAGGGTCTCGTCGATCGTGCCTTCCATGTTCTCGAAGGGGCCGCCGGTGATCTTGACGTGGTCGCCGACCTGGAACTCCATCTTGACCTCGGGCTGCTCTTCGGGCGGCTTCGAAGACTCGATCATCTTCTCAACCTCGGGCAGCGTCATAGGCGAGGGCCGGCCGGCCGTGCCGATGAAATCGCCCACGCCGGTCGTTTCCTTGATGAGGAAGAAGATGTCCTGGGGGATACGGCCGTCTTCTTCGAGGCGCATCTCGACAAAGACATAGCCGGGGTACAGCTTGGTCTCGACGATCTTCTGCTTGCCGGCCTTGATGACCTTCTCTTTTTCCGTGGGTACGAGCAGGCGGTTGACCAGGTGCGGCTTGTTGGGGTCCGAGCCGTCGTAGCCCTCGATCTTGACTTTGCGCAGCAGCGTCCGACGGACCGAGTCTTCCTTATTCGATGCCACGCGGAGGACGAACCAGTCCATGCCCGCGGTCACCAGGGGCTCTTCCTCGATCACCTCGGCGGGCGGGGCCTCGTCGGCGACGGGCGCGGGCGATTCCGCTTCGGTGTCGATGTTGTCGTGTTCGGTCTCGGACATGTCGTCGTTCTTTCAGGGGGTCGGAAGTTGGGGTCGGTCTGCGAACAGGCCGAGGGCGCGTCGTGCTGCGGGCCGCCGCGGCACCCGGGCACAGCCGTGGGCTAGGTCTTGAGGATGCCGATTTGCGAGAAGAAGCCGGCGAAAAGGATGTCGAACAAGAAGAGCAGCCCCGCGAGCAGGAGCGTGCCGGCGATGACGACCCAGGTCAGCCCGACGGTCGCCTTCTTGCTGGGCCAGTTGACCTTCTTCATCTCGTTTTCAGTGGCGATCATGAAGTCGGCGAAGCGCGGTTTGTTGAGCACGAACCATAGGAGCACGCCGGTGATCAGCAGCACGACCGCGGCGAAGCCGGCCTGGGCGTAGAGCAGGTTGTCACGGCTGATCCAGCCCAGCGTGGGCATGATGCGGCGGACGAACCATCCGATGCCGGCGAGGACGATCGTCGCGACACCTACGGCGGTGAGGACGCGGGTCCAGTAGCCCTGCCCGGGTTTGTAAACAGAAAGTCCCATCGCGGTATCTCGCTTCAATGCGTTCGGATCGATCGAGCGTCGGCGAATCGCGGCGGGTGCGAGACGCATCGACGGCTGCCGGGAAACACGGGCGGAGGGACTTGAACCCACGACCTGCGGATTTGGAATCCGCTGCTCTGCCAACTGAGCTACGCCCGTTCGTGGCGGGCCGAGCGAAACACTCGGCGACCTATTGACAAGCCCCCCGGTTCGGGGGGCTGTGAAGGCGCATTAGAGCGTGGATCGGGGAGGAAGTCAAGCGGGGGCCGGCGACTTTCTGCAGACTTGCGGTCCGCCTGGAGGACTGCAACGTCAGGGGCGCCCCACGCAAACCACGGCGGCGGACTCGGAGGCGGAACGCCGCAGCGGGACTCGGCGATCACGGGCAAGACTGCCGGGCAGGCACGAAAAACAACACCACCGGGGATCGGTGGTGTTGCAAAAAAGCGAGTTGTGACCCGGCGCGGATTACTTGCGCTTGATCTTGTGCAGGGTGTGCTTGCGCAGGCGTGGGGAGTACTTCTTGAAGCCCTCCTTGATCTTCTCGGCGATGCCACCCTTGACGTTGATGGGCGTGCGGTAGTTCAGGTCACCGGTCTCGGTGCACTGGAGCCAGACGTACTCGACGGCGCCTTTGGATTTCTTTGCCATGGCAATTTCTCGGGGGTCAGGTCCGCGCCTTCGCTTCGATCAGGTGCGGTTGGGGTGTGTTTGGTGAAAGACACGGGTGCCGGTTTCGCGGCACCCGCGTGTGTGTTCAGTCGCGGATCACCTACTCGATGATCTTGGTGACGATGCCGGCACCGACGGTGCGGCCACCCTCACGGACGGCGAAGGACAGGCCTTCTTCCATCGCGATGGGCTTCTCGCCCAGGTCGATCTTCATCTGGACGTTGTCGCCAGGCATGCACATCTCGGCACCGCCCATGAGCTCGATCCCGCCGGTCACGTCCGTGGTGCGGAAGTAGAACTGGGGCTTGTAGCCGTTGAAGAACGGGCTGTGGCGGCCGCCCTCTTCCTTGGTGAGGACGTAGACCTCGGCCTCGAACTTCGAGTGGGGGGTGATCGACTTGGGAGCCGCGAGGACCTGGCCGCGCTGGACATCCTTCTTCTCGATACCACGCAGGAGGCAGCCGACGTTGTCGCCCGCGATGCCCGAGTCGAGGGTCTTGGTGAACATCTCGACGCCGGTGACGGTCGTGTTCTGGACGGGGCCCAGGCCGACGATCTCGACGGGGTCGCCGACCTTGACCATGCCGCGTTCGATACGGCCGGTGGCGACGGTACCGCGGCCCTTGATCGAGAAGACGTCTTCGATGGACATCAGGAAGGGCTTGTCGGTTTCACGCTCGGGCTCGGGGACCCAGGTGTCGATCGCGTCCATGAGTTCCTGGATGCACTTGGTGGCATCGGCGTCGGTGGGGTTCTGGAGCGCGGGGAAGGCGGCACCCTTGATGATCGGGGTGTCTTCGGAGAAGTCGTACTTGGTGAGCAGCTCCTGGACTTCGAGTTCGACGAGCTCGAGCAGCTCGGGGTCATCGACGAGGTCGACCTTGTTGAGGAAGACGACCAAGCGGGGGACGTTGACCTGCTTGGCGAGGAGGACGTGCTCACGGGTCTGAGGCATGGGGCCGTCGGACGCGGAGACGACGAGGATCGCACCGTCCATCTGGGCGGCACCGGTGATCATGTTCTTGACGAAGTCCGCGTGACCCGGGCAGTCGACGTGGGCGTAGTGGCGGTTTTCCGACTCGTACTCGACGTGCGAGGTCGCGATGGTGACGATCTTGGTGGCGTCACGACGGCCATCGCTGGCCGAGGCCTTGGCGACGTCGTCGTAGGAGATGCCCTTCGCCAGGCCCTTGGCGGCCTGGACGACGGTGATCGCCGAGGTGAGGGTGGTCTTGCCGTGGTCGACGTGGCCGATGGTGCCGACGTTGACGTGGGGCTTGGTACGGTTGAAGACGTCTTTTGCCATGGTGGAAACCTCCGCGGGTGCGGTCTGGGGTTGGGGTCGGCGGGTTGGTAAGCCGACCGGTTCTAGTCCGGTGTTCGATCGGTCAGGCGATCTATTCTAATCGGCCGGGCGTTACGGGCCAGCCGGGGATTCTACAAAGAGCCACCCATGGGATTTGAACCCACGACCTCTCCCTTACCAAGGGAGTGCTCTACCACTGAGCTAGGGTGGCGTCACCGACAGCATGCTGCCGGGGGCACTCTGGCAAGTTGTCCCGCCCCGACGATCCGGGCACGGCTTCAGGCATGGACCAGTCCTTACTGGTGGCCCGGCCCGGCACCGACTGACAAGGGGCAACGGATCGGCGGAGTGCCACCTCATCCGCGCCCCATGCACATCTGCGTCGGCGCACCGCCACCCGCTTGGCCGAGCCAATCGGGCGGAAGGCGTACAGTAGCAATACGCACAAGCCAAGTCAAACCTGCCACCGACCAAAAAACCTTGGCTCGACCCGGCCCGCCTGCTATGGTTATCGCTCCTTGTCCCAGCGGAACATCAGCCATCATGAAGCCACACGCCCTACGCCCCTACCGCCCCGCCCTGCTCCTTGCCGCGACCCTCGGCGGCGCAGGCCAGGCCCACGCCGCCTACATCAGCGAGATCTACCAATCCGGCCCCGCAGGCCAGGCCATCGAGATCTCCAGTGTCGACCCCGCCCAGGGCGTGACCCTCGCCATCCTCAACGGCTCACGCTACGACCCCCACGGCTTTGGCATGGTGCTCGAGGTCATTCACATCCCCGTCAACACCAGCACGCTGGGCGACCCACGCGTCGTCTTGATCACCGACCTGCCCTGGCCCGACGCCTCGGTCCAGGCCACGCCTCTGACCGAAATCGATAACGCCTCGTCTCATGACGCCCTCCCGCTGGGCACCTCGATCTTCGACCGGCTGCTCCTGGTCTTCGACGGCCATGCCGACCTGCGCCTGGGCGAGAACCCTGTCAACGACAGTCTCCCCGCGGCACGGTACGACGCAGACGCGTTGACGGACTGGCTCGCGATCGGGCCGAGCAACCTCGCGGCAAGCTATCTGGGATCGACCCTTGATATCGACGCGGTCAACGCCACCCTAGGGATCGACCTGCTCTCGCGCATCGTCGATCGGCAGACCGGCCAGGTCATCGCCCGGGCGCAACTCCCGGGCGTGCCCCTCGACATGGACGTGTTCTACGCCGGCAACCCCGATGCCAACAGCCGATTCGATGTCGCAGGCGGCCTGTCCTACCGCACCACCCCGGGCACCGCGAACCTGCCGCTGTTCGTGAATCCCGCGCCTGAACCGGGTAGCTTGTCCGTCCTGCTTGCCTCTGGCACGCTGCTGATCCGTCGGCGTCGTGGCGGGCGTTGTTCAGCCGGCGCACGCGGCCTATGATGACCGGCGACACCTCGCCTTCCCCATCACCGCGACCCTCCCCATGACCGGCACCGACCCCCTATCCACGACCCAACTGCACGAACAGGTCGCGGCCGTCCTCGAACGTATCCGACCCGCCATCCAGATGGACGGCGGCGACCTTGAACTCGTCGAGATCACCGACGCCAACGTCGTCCGCATCCGCCTGATGGGCGCGTGCGTGGGCTGCCCGTCGAGCTCCATCACCCTCAAGATGGGCATCGAACGCAACCTGATCGAGAAAGTGCCCGCGGTCGCCGGGGTTGAGCAAGTCCCATAACACGAATGGCACCCTGAAGTCTCAATCGATTTCATAACCACACCCCGCTAGGCCGACAGTGAACCGGGGAGGGCTTGCCCATATCCCTCCGCCACCGTTCGGCAGCCCTACGGCGTGCGCCCACCACGGGCCAACGCGACACGCCCACTCGGGAAGGACCCCCGCCATGCTCTCACTCACGCGACGCGTCGGCGAAGAAATCGTCATCGGCGATCCCGACCAACCCCTCGGGCTGCTGCGCGTCGTCGATATCCACGGCGACAAGGTCAAGCTCGCTTTCGATTTCCCCCGCGATATCCCCATCAACCGACGCGAACTCGCGGACCAGAAAAAGAAAAACGACAAGCCCCCCGCCCGCCCCAACGACGCGGCCGGATCGTAGCGCCGTCAAGCCGATCTCCCGCCGCATGGCGCGCTCGCCCGAGCCCATCCGTTACGACCCGCACAGCCCACCCAGCTTCGAACGCCTCGGTCGCAGCCCCCACTCATCACCGGCCGCAATTGCTCCGATGACGCATGGCGACCCACGATCGCATCCGTCCACATTGGGGAGGTGTCACTTGCAGCCAGGCAGCCAGCATCGAATCAACCGCCGCGCGTTTTCGCTGATCGAGATCATCATCGTGGTGAGCGTGCTCTCGATCCTCGCGGCGATCGTCCTGCCCCGCATCGCGGGCGCGAAGGAGAAGGCCAACGCCGTAGCCGCGGGGCAATCGATGATGGCGATCGCCCAGGCCGCCGAGCACTACTACGCGACACACGGCGAGTGGCCCGCCGACCGCAACCGCCGGCAGATCCCGCCCGAGCTGGTGCCCTACCTGCCCACCGAGAGCTTTACCAACGCCCCGCTCAATGGCGTGTGGGACTTCGACGTCTGGCTGGGCCAGTCCTACACCGCCGGCGGCGATAAGCTCGGGGTCTGCATCTCCATTGTCGAAGGCGACCCGTCGCTCTATGAGGCTGTGGACCGTGAGATCGACGACGGCGACCTCACCACCGGCACGATCCGCTACTGCGAGTCGAGCCCGCGGCTCGTCTACGTGCTGCGTTTCCAATAGCTTTGACCGGACTCTGAAGCGTCACCCGGTCGGGCCCAAACCCAGCCGCAGCCGTTTTGCTAACCTAAACTTGCTCGCGAACCCACTTCCCGCGACGAGCCAGGGATAGCACGCATTGGACAGCCAGGCGTTTCGAGAACTCGCGATTGCTGAGATGGACAGCGTCTACCGCATGGCCATGCACCTGTCGCATCACCCCGACGACGCGGCCGACCTCGTGCAGGAGACCTACCTCAAAGCGTTCAAGGCCGAGGGGCGATTCGAGCTGCGTGAGCACGGCGTCCGGCCCTGGCTCTTCAAGATCCTGCACAACAACTTCTACACCCGAGTCAAAAAAAACAACCGCGAGCCCAACCTCGGCGATGCGATCCCCGATCAGGGCGAGATGGGGGACATCGACCAGCCCCCGCCGGCGTGGGACCTTGAGCACCTCGACTGGGAACAGGTCGACGACCGTCTCAAACACGCGATCCAGGGCCTGCCCGACCACTACCGTGAGGTCCTGCTGCTCTGGGCCGTCGAAGGGCTCAAGTACCGCGAGATCGCGGAGGTGCTCGGGGTCGCGCTGGGCACGGTCATGAGCCGGCTTTACCGGGCCCGGGCCATCCTGAGCGAACGACTCGCCGGACTCGCACAAGAGCACGGCATCACAGCCAGCGCCCCGACGGAGGACGCCTGAAAAACCCGCCCCACTTCCCCAACATCGGGAATATCCGCCCGGCCTGACGGGTTATGCCCACGACAAAGACGCCCCCTGTAAACACCTTGAACGAACACACCCCCAGCACGACCCCCGAGATGCTCGCGGCCTTGGCCGACGGCGAACTCGACCTGCGCAACTGTCCCGACGCGATCGCCAAGCTCGCCGCCGACCCGCAGGGTGCCCAGCGCATCGCGTTTCAGCAGCAGCTTTGCCGATCGGTGGCGTCGGCGATGGACGGCCCGTCGATGCGCTGCCCCGACGCGCTGCGGGCCCAGGTGATGCAACTCGTCGATCGCGAGTCGCCCGCCGCCACACCCACGAACGCCGCCGCCGCATCGCCCGCTCCCGCGCCGCGCCCAGCCCCGACCCCGCGGCAGTCCCCCGTCCTCGCGCAGATCGGCCGATGGGCACCCACCGCCGTCGCCGCCGTCATGCTCATCGCCGCCACGGCCGTCTTCTTCTCGACCTCCCGCCCCGGTATGCCCGGCAGCGCGGCCTCGCCCGTGCTCGATGTCAGCACCGTCCAGATGTTCGCCAACCGACACATGGCCTGCGCGGGCGACCCTGACGACCAGCTCCATAACAATGAACGCTTTGGCAAAGACATCCAGCAGCTGCCCGGCAAGATCAGCGACTACTTCCATCACCGCGTCGACGGCGTCTCCCTCGACCTCTCCACCATCCGCTACGACTACCAGCTCGCCGGTGCCTGCTCGATTCCCGGCAGCGGCGGCGTCCACCTCGTCTACCGCCACCACGACAGCCCCGACCGCGCGATGAGTCTGTGGATCGTCCCCGCCGACCCCGCCCTCGCCGACGACATGCAGCAGGGCCGGGTCTATGTCGAAACCGCGGACGGCCTCGACCACCCCGTCATCCTCTGGGTCGACCAGGGCCTGATGTTCTATCTCGTGGGCGACTCGCTTGAGGACGTCCAGCACGCGGTGGAAACCCTCCGCCCCGCGGCGTAACCGGCCCCCATGCGGCTGTATCACCAACACCAAACGGCCCGGCCCGGGGGGTGTTTGGCGGCCCATAACACGGCTGTGGACGATTCGGGTAATCCAGCATTGGGAGTCCACCCGATGATGGGTATACTATGCGGCTCATGCGACCTCTACGCTCTCTCTCCGCGCTCGACCACAACGCCGTTATCGCGGCGCTCGTCCTTGTTAGCTGAGCGGAAGAACCGCACACCCCCCTTCTTGCCCGATCGCACGACGGCCACCACACCGGAGTGACCCCACACACCATCACCCGCCGCCACGCACGAGCCGACCAGGCCCGGCGGCCATCATTGAGAAACACGGATGACAAGCACTATGTCCCGAACCGCTTACAACCTCAACGCCCACGCCGTCGACAAACCCCATCACGGCCAACCCACCGACAAGTACACCGGCATGACCGGCGCACAGATCTTCAACGCCATGATGGCCGAGCACGAAGTCGAGTGCATGTTCGGCTACCCCGGCGGCGCGATCCTCCCCGTCTTCGACGCCATCCACGAGTCGGGCCAGTTCGACTTCATCCTCTCACGCCACGAGCAGGGCGCGTCGCACATGGCCGAGGGCTATGCCCGCGTCACCGGCAAGCCGGGCATCGTGCTCGTGACCTCCGGCCCGGGCGCGACCAACACCGTCACCCCGGTGCGCGACTGCATGGCCGACTCGATCCCGATGGTCGTGATCTGCGGCCAGGTGCCGACCGGCGCCGTCGGTACCGACGCCTTCCAGGAGGCGCCGATCAGCTCGATCATGGGCGCGGCGGCCAAGCATGTGTTCCTGGTCACCGACCCGAAGAAGCTCGAAGCCACCGTGCGCACCGCGTTCGAGATCGCGCGCACCGGCCGGCCGGGCCCGGTCGTGGTCGACATCCCCAAGGACGTGCAGAACTGGAGCGGCCCCTTCGACGGC
>JBITAC010000112.1:0-12224 GCA_044439905.1 Phycisphaerales bacterium JB063
AGACCAGCACCCCTAAAAAACTGGCCCGACGCCATTCCTGGGATACGCTTGAGCCAGCAGAAGGAGGCACAGCGTGGTCGGTTGGCTCTACATCGATGGCGAAGTCGCGGCACCGATCCACGTGCTCGATGTTGACCTGGCGACCGGCGTCATGGGCGTCGAGATCGCGGGCAAGTTCGTGCCCGACCGCGCGGACCTTCGCCGGGAAGTCGTCATCGAGTACTACGCCTGGAAGACCCGCCGGCTTGTCCGGTGCCTCGGGGCCGAACGGATTGGCACGCTCCTGATGATCGAGGCGGTCGACGTCGGCCAACCCATCACACCCAAGCAGGCCGACCCGGCACGCGGCGAGGCGGAGGACTGGCTGATCGTGCAGGGCGAGCCGCGCTGCCGAGTGAGCGCGTTCTCCTCGGGCGCTGCCGCCGGTTCGGGCAGAGGCCACTGCATCATGCACATCCCGCGCGAGACCTGGCGTGACCTGCGTGTGGGCAAGCAGGCCCCGCTCGCGGCCGTCGGCGCGGCGGTTGGGCACAAAGTCCACGCCGGTATCGAAGCAATCACCCCCAAGCTGCAGCCCACGCCGCTGAGCAACACGCCCATGCCCGTCGAGGTCAAGGTCGTCCGCCTCCGCGAACGCCTGGTCTACCACCTCACACCGCTTGCCAGCGACTGGGCGGAAAACAGCACGGTCGTCGTCGCGAAAGTCGATGGAGTCGAGCGGATCGGCTGACGCTTACGCATACAGCGGCCGAAGTTTCTCTTCCAAGTGCCGCATCAGCGGGTCCGCGCTCAGCGGTTTCCCCGTGACCTTCTCGCATAGCGCCGCCGACTTGTACCGCTTGCCATGCGCATGGATGTTCTGGTTGAGCCAGGTGCGCAGCGGCGTGAATAACCCCTCAGCGAACATCGCGTCGAGGTCGCCCAGTTCCTGCTTCGCCTGCTCAAAAAGCTGCGCGGCATACAGGTTGCCCATCGTGTAGGTCGGGAAGTAGCCCATCGCGCCCATCGCCCAGTGGATGTCCTGCATGCAGCCGCGTGCATCGTCGGGTACCTCGACGCCGAGGTACTCCCGGTACTTCGCGTTCCACGCCTCGGGCAGGTCGCCAGCCGACAGGTCCCCCTTCAGCAGCGCCCGCTCGATCTCGAAACGGATCATGATGTGCATGTTGTAGGTCGCCTCGTCCGCCTCGACACGGATGAGCCCGGCCGAGACGATGTTCGCCCCCCCGTAAACATCGTCCTCACTGATCCCGCCGACCGCGTCGCCGAAGTGCTCCGCCAGTTTGGGGTAGCACCACCGCCAAAACGCTCGGCTGCGCCCGACCTGGTTCTCCCACATCCGGCTCTGGCTCTCGTGGATCGACAGCCCCACCGACTCGCCCATCGGCGTGCCGATATGCGCCTCGAGCAGCCCCTGCTCGTAGATGCCATGCCCGCACTCGTGCATCGTCGAGCCCAGCGCATCGTTGACGTTGTCCTCATGGAACCGCGTGGTCAGCCGGATGTCGTTGCAGTGTGTCCCGCTGCAGAACGGATGGGTCGAGGTGTCCAGCCGACCACGGTCAAAGTCGAAACCGATCGCCCGGGCCACGTCCGTCACAAAGGCCTTTTGCTGTTCGATCGGCAGCTTCAGTTCATTGAACGCGTTGCTGGGCCCGGCGCTGCTTCCGCGAATCTCATCAAGCAGTGTCACCAGCCGATCGCGTAGGGGCTCGAACACGGCAGACACGTGCGCCGCTGTCATCCCCGACTCGAAGTTGTCCGCGAGCGCGTCCCATGGCTCACCGCCGCCCGCCTCGTCCCAGCCGTAACACTCCGCCTTCTGCAGGTTCAGCTTGACGATCTTCTCAAGCCAGGGCTTGAACGCCGCAAAATCATTCGCCTTGCGTGCATCCGCCCACACATGCTTCGCCTTGCTCGTCGTCTGTGAAATCTCGACGACCAGCGTCTCGGGCAGCTTCGTCGCCTTCTCATACGCCTCGCGGACCTCCCGCACGTTCACCGCGGCGACCGACGTCGGCTCGGCCGTGATTGATGTGTCTGCCTCACAGTCGCTCAGCCAGCCCTCGATCCGCGGGTCCGTGCCCATCTGGTGCGTCATCCGCGCGAGCTGCGCGAGTTGGCGGGCGCGGTGCTCCACACCGCCCTTAGGCATGAGCGCTTCCTGGTCCCAGCCCAATAGCGAGCCCGTGCTCGATAGCAGCGAGGCCTCCTTGACATGGCTGATAAGCTGATCGTAGGGGTTGGGGGTGGTCGTCATCGTCGCTCCTTCGTGTGCGTCTTTTTCGACAGGTACTAAACCCATCGCCCCCCCGGTGCACATACTAGCGGACCGCCCCGCGTTGCAGCGAATCCCATGACACACGCCCGCCCTATCCTCGACGCACTTTTCCAGGCGATGCTGAGCCAAGACCCGCCGACCCGGGCCAGGCCACGCACCGCCCAGCCACTCGCCCCCCCCTACACAACAAGCGACCCGGCCACCCTCGCACGGGCAAAGCGCGGGCAGGCCGATGCACAGGCCGCGCTCGTCCGCGAGCTTCAGGATGTGTGGTACCGCTACGCCCTTTCGATCCTGCGCGACCCCGAACAGGCCAAGGACGCGGCCCAGGAAACCGCGCTGCGCTTCCTCAAAAACCTGCCCCGCTTCCAAGGCGGGAGCACACTCAAGACCTGGTCGCTCGGGATTGCCACGAACGTATGCCGCGAGCGCCGCCGTCAGCGCTGGCCCCTCGCCCTCGCCGATGCCCCCGCCGACCCCGACCCGACGCCCGGGCCAAGGCAGCGGGCCGAGCTCAGAGAGCAGCGTGACCACCTGCTCGCCGTGCTGCGTGACCTGCCCGACCGCCAGCGTGAGGCCGTCGCGCTACGTTTCTTTGAACAGCTTTCCATCCGCGAGACCGCCGAGGCGATGGGCTGTGCCCCGGGCACGGTTAAGGCCACGCTCAGCCAGGCCCTGCAATCGCTGCGCCAGCGCATGGGGGTGAGCAATGGCTAAGCAGGACAGCCGCACGCTCGACCCACTCGTCCGCGCCGCGCAGCGTGACTACGCCGCTTCGCAATACCCAGGCGACCTCGCAGCCGACCTCGGTCTGACGGGCACCGCCGCGCGTCGCGGCTGGCTCCAACGCTGGCGTCCCGCACTCACGCTGTGCGCGATCATCGCGCTCGTCGCGGGCGGCATCGGGGTATGGGCACGCCTGGGTCCAACGCCCTCCGCACACAGACCGGCAGTCGCGGGATTGGCCCCCGAGCCCGCCGCACGTGACAACCCGCCGCACTCGGAGCCGCGTCACCACACGCCACCCGCCATCACCGACCGCCTCACCCGCAGCGTCGCGGCGGTCACCCGCGTCGAGTTCACCGCCTTCAAGCAGCAGGTCGCCGACCAGCGTGCGAGCGCAAAGCGTGTCGCGCGGGACCGCCTCGCCCGGATGCTGGCCCAGCACGAGCCGGTCAAGACCTCCGTCACCCTGCGTCCGATGACCGCGTCTGCCATCGGCTTCGCCGCCACGCCACGCGTCGCACTGACACTCCCCCGCGGGCTCACGTTGTCCGCCTCCGCCCCACCCCCTTTTGCAAAGGAACGATCATGACCGCGATCACCCGCCGACTCTACCCGACCCTGTTCGCCGCCCTCGCCTGCACCCTCATCGCCGTACTCGTCACGAAGGCGACCGCGACCACCACCCCCGACCCCAAAGCCCCAGCCAACAGCGTCTTCGCGAAGTATCAGGATGACGAGGACTGGGCCGAGTGGAAAGGCCAATTCGCCGAGATCGAGATGATGAACATGCACCTCGAGCTCATGAGTCATTTCACCGAGCTCATCGGCGACATGCACACCATCGCCGACAGCCCCTCGACCAGCGGCGTCCTCGCGGTCATGTCGGTCGAGGACAACATGGAAACCGATGACGCGATCGACTTCCTTGAAGACATGCTCAAAGACACCGACGACGAAACCATCCAGCGTGCGATCCGCATCAAGCTGATCGACTTCTACAAGAACGCCGGCCAGCACGACGACGCCGTCGAACAGATCGAGGCCCTCATCACCGGCTAACGCTCAGCCACCGCATCACATCAAGTCACGCAGAGACCGCCGCGCGGGCCCATCCCGCGCGGCGGTTCTCCATATCCCGGGTGGGTATACTTGCCGCGCCCTCCCGAGAACACCATGCACAAACACCCCGACCTGACCGAAGCACGCATCAAGCTCGCGATCGACCGCCGACTCAAGCCACGCGTCCACCCCGCCGCGGTCCCCGTGAGCATCGCCAAGTGGGACGTCGGCGGTGAACCCGAGCCCTTCGCCCACGCCGTCGCCGCCGCGTACACCCCCTTCAACGTCGGCGAACGCTGGGGTGCTTCCTGGGACACGACCTGGTTCCGCATCACCGGCGAGCTGCCCACCCAATGGGCAGGCCAACGCGAAGCCGTGCTGCGCATCGACCTGGGCCCCCACCCGACCTGGGCCGAGGGTTTCAGCTGCGAGGGGCTGGTGTACAAAGACGGCGAACCGGCCGGCGCGATCAACCTCTTCCGTGACGATGCCTTGCGGTTCACCGACATCCAGGGCGGCGAAACCTTCGAGGTCTACATCGAGGCCGCCGCCAACGTCCGCCCGGAAAACGTCGCGACAGGCGACTGGCAGGTCCCGGCCGAGCCCGGCGGCGAACCGCGTTTCACGCTCAAGCGCTGCGAACTCGCGCTGTTCGACCGAGACGCCTGGCAGTTGCAATGCGCCTACGCGCTACTCGCGGGCCTGCTTGAGGTGCTCCCCAAAGACGCCCCGCGACGCGGGCAGGTGCTCGCCGCACTCAACCAGGCGCTCAACGTATTGGAAGACGACGACCCCGCGACCACCGCCGACGCGATGGCCGTCCTCCAGCCGATCCTCGACAAACGCAACGGCGACACCGCCCACCACGTCTCCGCCATCGGGCACGCGCATATCGACACCGCCTGGCTCTGGCCTCTGCGCGAAACGATCCGCAAGTGCGCCCGCACCTTCTCCACCGCGCTCAACTACATGGACGAGTACCCCGACTACGTCTTTGGCTGCTCGCAGCCCGTCCAGTACGCCTGGATGAAGCACCACTACCCGGCGATCTACGAACGCATCAAAGCCGCCGTCCAACGCGGGCAGTGGCAGGTCATGGGCTCCATGTGGGTCGAGCCCGACTGCAACCTCGCATCGGGCGAGTCGCTGGTCCGGCAGCTGCTCATCGGCAAGCGGTTCTTCCAGGACGAGTTCGGCATCGAGACCCAGGACGTCTGGATCCCCGACGTCTTCGGCTACAGCGCCGCGATGCCGCAGCTCATGGCCAAGGCCGGCGTCACCTCATTCCTCACACAGAAAATCTCGTGGAACCAGTTCAACCGTTTCCCGCACCACACCTTCAACTGGCGCGGCATCGACGGCACGGAAATCTTCACACACTTCCCCCCCGCCGACACATACAACGGCAACTTCTCCGCCCCGCAAGTCGCCAAGAGCCAGACACGCTTCCTCGACCACGACCGCGCAACGCGATCGCTCTACCCTTTTGGCCACGGCGACGGGGGCGGCGGCCCAAGCCGACAGATGCTCGAAAACGCAAAGCTGCTCAAAGACCTCGAGGGCATGCCGCGTGTCACCATCGAGCCGACCACCGCGTTCTTTGACAAGGCGAAGCAGGACGCCAACGACCTGCCCACCTGGGTCGGCGAGTTGTACCTCGAGTACCACCGCGGGACCTACACAACCCAAAGCCGGACCAAACGCGGCAACCGCAAGGGCGAGTTCGCGCTACGCGACGCCGAGTTCTTTGACGCGATCGATACCGCCCTGAACGGCCCCGCGAAACCGCAAGCCGCCGACGCCTACGGCGACACGGGTGACGACCACAAACGCCCGGTCTACGACGTCTTCGACCACCCCGGGGGCGACCAGCGCGGCGGCCGAGTCGGCCTGCTCGACCGCGCGTGGAAACTCCTGCTCACCAACCAGTTCCACGACATCCTCCCCGGCTCGTCGATCGGCTGGGTCTACGAAGACGCCAAACACGACTACGAAACAATCGAGCGCCTGTCGCGCCAAGTGCAGCGCGCAGCACGCACCCGTATCGCCACTTCCCTCCGCAGTAACGCCCCATCTCAGACGCAACAACCGATCGTCTTCAATACCCTCGGCCACACACGTAACGAGGTGATCGATCTGCCCGGCGACGTCGCCTGGGCCCAGGTGCCGAGCTGTGGCTACGCCACCGCCAGCGACAAGGCCTCCAACACCCAGCCGGTGCAGTGCGATCAGACAGACTCGGCCATCACCCTCGACAACGGCATCGTCCGTGTGGTGATCGACACCGCCACCGGGCACCTCGCGAGTGTCACCGACCACCGCGCGAAGGGCCGAGAGGTGCTCGCCCCGCTGCCGGGCGCCGACGCGATCGCGGGCAATATCATGCAGCTGCATCACGACCTGCCCAACAAGTGGGACGCGTGGGATGTCGATGCGTTCTACCGGGAGCAGTGCGAAACCATCGACTCGCTCGACACGATCGAGATCATCGAGCGGCACGCGCTGCGCGTGAAGGTGAAGCTCAAACGCTCCTTCCGCCAATCGAAGATCGAACAGACAATCGTCCTCCGTGCCGGGTCTGCTCGCCTCGATTTTGAAACCCAGGTCGATTGGCAGGAACGCCACCGCTTACTCAAAGCCGCGTTCCCCGTCGATGTCCGCAGCGAGCACGCGACCTACGAGATCCAGTACGGCCACGTCCAGCGTCCGACACACGACAACACAAGCTGGGACCTCGCGCGTTTCGAGGTCTGTGCACAGAAGTGGGCCGACCTCTCCGAGGGGGGGTCGGCGGCCGCGGGTGGCTACGGCGTCGCGCTGCTCAACGACTGCAAGTATGGCCACGACATCCGTGACCATGTCATGCGCCTGTCGCTGCTGCGCGGGCCGGTCGAGCCCGACCCCGAGGCCGACCTCGGCAAGCACACCTTCACCTACGCGCTCTACCCCCACCCCGGCGACTTCCGCGACGGCCGGGTGATCGAGGAGGCGTACAACCTGAATGTGCCGTTGATCGTGCAACCCGCAGACAACAATGCGGGCTCTTTACATCATGACGCACACGCCTGGCTTGAGGTCGATCAGCCCGGTATCGCTATCGAGGCCGTCAAGATCGCGGAAGACGGCGAGGGCATCATCGTCCGGCTATACGAGGCGTATGGCACGCGACGCGATGTGTCTTTACTAATCGACCTTCCAAGCAGCAATGTCAACGAGGTGGACTTGCTTGAAAGAGCTATAGGCGCGGCCGTGCACGTATCAAACAATCAGTTTCCGCTCACCTTCAAGCCCTTCGAGATCAAGACACTTCGGCTGCTATAAACGATTGAGTTCAGTCTCAGCCCACTCAGGAGTCTCCGCATGGATCAAGTTTTCCAGATGTTCTTTGATGTTTTGTTTGCCGCGCTTGGGGTGTTTGCCGTGGTGGGCGCCGTAGCGAACTGGGACTGGTACATGAACAGTAAGAAGGCACAAAACCTGTCACGGTTGTTGACCCGCAATGGAGCCCGGGTGTTCTACATCTTGATTGGCGCTGGGCTGGCCGCTTTCGGGACACTGGTCGTGCTGGGCAAGATTACGTTCTAAGGACACTTCACCCTTTCTATAAAAACAACCCCGCCGAATTGGCGGGGTTGCGTCGATCATTCGTTGTCTTGCACTGCTTCACGAGCAGCACTTGGTCAGCGGGTTTCAGCCGCCCGCGGCGACGGCGGTGGTGCCCAGCGTCTTGCCCACGGCCTTGAGGTCTTCGCACGCCTCCTTGACACGCTCGGCCATCGCGGTCTCGGCCAGCTTGAGGTAAGCGCGGGGGTCGTAGAACTTCTTGCTGCCGACTTCGCCATCGACCTTGAGGACCTGGTCGTAGTTCTTCATCATGTGGTCGGCGATGGGCCGGGTGAAGGCGTACTGGCAATAGGTGTCGACGTTCATCTTGATGACGCCGTACTCGAGGGTTTCTTCGATCTCGTGCTTGGCCGAGCCGCTGCCGCCGTGGAACACGAGGTAGAACTTCGCGTCGCTGCCGAACTTGGCTTTGATCGCGTCCTGGCCTTCCTTGAGCAGCTTGGGCCTGAGCTTGACGGCGCCGGGCTTGTAGGAGCCATGGACGTTGCCGAACGTCGCGGCGAACATGTAGGTGCCGTCGACCTTGCTCATCGCTTCGTAGACCCGGACCATGTCTTCGGGGGTCGTGTAGAGGTCGGCGTCGGGGGTGTCTTCGCTGCCGGCCGCGCCGTCTTCTTCGCCGCCGACGACGCCCGCCTCAATCTCGATCACCTGCCCGATCTTGGCCATGCGCTCAAAGATCGGCACGGACAGCGCGAGGTTTTCTTCCAGCGGGAGGCCCGAGGCGTCGAGCATGTGCGAGTTGTAGAGCGGCAGTTTGCCCTCGGCGACGCGACGCTCGGACTCTTCGATCAGCGGGACCATAAACGTATCAACCGCGTCGGGCGGGCAGTGGTCGGTGTGTAGCACGACATTGACATCGAGCTTCTCGGCGGCGCGATGGATGTGCTCGGCCAGGGAGATCGCGCCCATCACCATGTCGCCGTTGACCAGGCCCGAGGCGAACTTACCCCCGCCGGTGGAGACCTGGATCATGCCGTCGCTCTTGAGTTCGGCGAAGGCCTTGAGCGCCGCGTTGGCGGTGACCATCGAGCTGACGTTGATCGCGGGGTAGGCGAACTTCTGAGTAAAGGCATTGTCCAGCATGCGGACGTAGGTGTCGTAATCGGCGATGGGCATCGCGTGCTCCTCAGTTTGGTTTTGACAGATTCGGGTGCCCGCCCCATCGGGCGTGGCCAAGCAGGTCATTATACTCCACCACCATGAGCCCACCAGTCGCCCCCCCAACGTTGCATAGTCTGACCCGCCCCAAGGGGTTTTCCGTCGCCGCCTGGACATGCGGCCTGAAGCCCTCGGGCAAGCCCGACCTTGCCCTAATCGCGGCGGATTCGCCCTGCCCGGCCGCGGGCGTCTTCACCCGCAACAAGGTCAAGGGCGAGCCCGTCAAGGTCGGGATCCGCCACCTGCGGTCGACCGGCGGGATGCTGCGTGCGGTCGTCGTCAACAGCGGCTGCTCGAACGTCGCGACGGGCGAGCAAGGCCGACGCGCCGCGGTCGCGACGTGTGAGGCGGTCGCGGCGGGTTTGGGGTGTGCAAGCAAGGAGGTTGTGCCTTGCTCGACGGGCGTGATCGGCCGACACCTGGATATGAGCAAGCTGCTGCCCGGCATCGAGTCAGCCCTGCCCCGGCTGTCGCGCGGTGAACGGGCGGACAGCGAGGCGGCGCGAGCGATCCTGACGACCGACCTCGTGCCCAAAGCCGCGACACGCACCGTCACCCTCGGCACCAAGCGGATCACCCTGGGCGGCATCTGCAAAGGCAGCGGTATGATCGCGCCCAACCTCGCGACGATGCTCGCGTTTGTGACGACCGACGCCAAGATCGCGCCCGACCTGCTCAAGGCGATGCTCAGGCAGGCGACCGCGGCGAGCTTCAACCGTGTCACCGTCGATACCGACACGAGCACGAGCGACAGCGTGGTCATGCTCGCAAGCGGCGCGGCGGGGAACACCAAGATCTCGAAGGCGGGCAAGCACTACGCCGCGCTGCTCGATGCGCTGACCGGGCTTTGCCAAGACCTGGCGTATCAACTGGTATGCGATGGCGAGGGCGCGACCAAGGTGTTCCGCGTGTCGGTGGCCGGGGCGCGCAGCGAGCGCGATGCAGACAAAGTCGGCCGATCGGTGGCCGAGAGCCCGCTGGTCAAAACCGCGGTACACGGCGGGGACCCGAACTGGGGCCGGCTCGCGATGGCGGTGGGCAAGAGCGGCGCGGCCGTGAAGCCCGAGGCGATGACGCTCGCGGTCGGCGGGGTCTGCGTCTACGAAGGCGGCATGCCGACCAAGCTCAACGCAACGCAGCAGAAGCAGCTCGCCAAGGCGATGGCCGGCCGGGAAGTCCGGTTCAGCATCGGGCTCGGCCTGGGTGATGCGTGCTGCGAGTGGCTGGGCTGCGACCTGTCGCGGGAGTACATCCGCATCAACGCTGAGTACACGACATAGGGCCTGGATGGGTCCGGCTTGCAGCGGGTCGCCCGACGCGACCTTTTTGATTGCTGCGCGATCGGATGTCGCCTGATTTTCATCGAAAAATCCGTGACTTCACCCCGGCAGTCGAGTAGGATTCAGGGGTGCATCGATCGCACGGAAGCCGATGACCTGGAGCGGTATGGAAGCCCGCATCTCTGCGTCTCGCGCCCGGCTGTCTGCGGGCCCTGGAACCCCATCAGTGCGCTGCCGTGGCCTCAACCTGATCGAAGTCCTCGTCGCGGTCTGCCTCATCGCCGTCCTCGCGGTCGTCTCTCTGCCCATGCTGACCCGTGCCAGCGGTGAAGCTCGCAGCACCGCCTGCCGCGCCAACCTGATGACGCTTGGCCAAGTCCTCGAGCAGTACCAGCAAACCCACGGCCAACTCCCCACCCTCATGAACCGCGACGACCGATCACTCGACGTCCCGACGCTCGACACCTTCTTGACGCTGGATACCGCACAAACCAGCGCGCTCCACTGCCCTGGCGACAACACCGGCGTCTTCGAACGCAGCGGCACGAGCTACGGCTGGTTCGCCTTATGGAACCAACGCGCCCCGCGGCAGCCCGACAATACCTCCTGGCCACGCACGCCGATCCTTTCGGACAAAGCGCCGTTCCACGACGACCCCAGCCGACCCTACAACGCCCTGCTCCCCAGCGACACATCCGACGCCCCGCCCTTCGTCGTGATGCCATACGCGATGCCTTACTGAATCGCCTGTGTTCTCGCGATCGCCTGCGTTGCCGCTCGGCATGACGCGCCGCCCCATTGCCCTCGGCGTCGCGTTGTCTCGCGGCCGACAGATCGGGTAGATTGTCCGCGCACAAGCCACACGACCCGGTAGCCCAATCGGCAGAGGCAGTGGATTTAAAATCCATCCAGTGCGGGTTCGAGTCCCGCCCGGGTTATTCGACTCGATGACACACATCTCACGCAGGCTCCGCCCACTGCTCGCAAGATCCACCACGCCCCCTGCCGCAAGATTCCTTTGGGCAGTGCGACATCTCTGACCTCGCTGCAAAGTCTCTGTGCCGCGGAGTCGCTGACTGGCTAAAGGTCTTCGGCAGTATTTTTCACACTTTTTTGACCCTTTGCACCACCCCCGCCGACCGGCGAGAACGCCTTGACCGGCCAGGCGATGTCGTGCGTGGATTCTGGCGACCGCCAAAATCGCCTCTGATAGCGTCTCAGAGGCGAAAACGACGCCAAAAGTCCTTTTGGTCTTTTATTTATTATTTTTTTGTTTTATTGGTTGATTAATCCCAACCTCCCGGTAATATTGCACGCATGAGTCAAGAAGCCGCACCAGTCAGCCGCTCCGCCGAAGCCATGGCCAAACAGGTCGTCGCCGACATCCGCGACCGCGGGCTGGTCTCTGGCGACCGCTACCTCACCGCGGAAGAGGCACGCAGCAACTTCCAGGTCGGCAAGGGCCTGATCAACGACGCCCTGAAGCTGCTGGCCGACCGGCAGATCCTGACCCGTAAACGCCGGGCCGGCACCTTCATCGGCCCGCGTTTCTCGATCGAGTCGGACGACCCCATGATTGCCCAGAAGCCCCAGCGCGTGCTCGATGTGGTCCACGTCCTGATCCCGATGGACTACTACCGCTCGAACATCATGCCCGGCAACATCTTTGTTGAAGAGCTGACCCAGACCCTGCCCGGCGTGTCGGTCCAGCTCCACCACATCGCCGACGCCGACACCACCGAATACACCCTGAACCTCCTGAACCAGCTCAAGGCGAAGACGACCAACCGTGAAGGCCTGGTCCTGCTGCGCAGCTCGCGCGAGACGCAGGCCACGGTGCAGGACAGCGGCGTCCCCGCGATCGCGTTCGGCTCGACCTACCCAGACGTCAAACGCCTGTACTCGATCGACCTCGACCAGGAGCAGGCCGGCAGGCTCGCGGCGCAGGTCGCACTGGAGCAGGGGCACGAGCGATTCGCCCTGATCATGCGAAACCACTGGCGTCGCGGCGACAACCTGCTGATGGACGGCTTTGCCCGTTCACTCGGGGAGAAAGGCGTCGGGATCGACCGCGTCAGCATCGTCAGCTCGCC
>JBITAC010000113.1:0-5522 GCA_044439905.1 Phycisphaerales bacterium JB063
GGTCGGCCGTTGGCGTCGCGGGACTCGATCAGGCGCGGGGCGCCCAGGCCCATGCGGGTCGCGTCGTCGGCGACGCGTTGGGCGGCGTCGTCGGCGAAGTCGCGCTGCGCAAACGCCCCGACCTGCAGCGTCCAGCCCGCCGTCGCGAGCTGATCGCGGACCTGCTGCTGGGTGGCGGGGTTGCTGGTGTGGCGCAGCGCGTTGTAGAGCGTCGCGCGGGCCTGTGACCACTGCCCCTGCTTCTGCTGCGCGATGCCCGCGTAGTAGAACGCCTGGGCCTTGCTCTCGCCCGATAGCTGCTCGGCCGCCCACAACAGCGTCCGCTGCGCCTCGGGGTAGCGCCCCTGGGCCGAGTACACCAGCCCGAGCTGCGCGGCGGCGTCGGCCTTGAGCGACGGGTCGTCGGTCGTCATCGCCTTACGCAGCAGCCAGTCCGCGTTACGCAGGTCGCCCAACTGGTGCGCGCTCAGGCCCGCGACATACGCCGCCTCCAGGTGGCGCGGGTTGAGGTAGTCGTCCGCGATCGGCCGGGCCGTCGCGTAGGCCGTGGCAAAGTCGCCCGCCTGGTACGCGTTGTTCGCGCCGTCCATCGTGCCCGTCGGGGCCCGGTCGATGTACGTGTCTTCGAGGTAGGTCTGTTTGAGCGTTGAATCCGTGCAGCCCGTCAACGCAAGCAACGCGGGCAGGGCAAGCAGCAGGGGGGTCTTCCGGGTCATCGGGGGCACCTCTTCCAATCGGTCGCGGGATAGGGCGGGCGTCGTTGCCCGCGGGCGACTCCGTCGCCAGGCAGCATTCTATCACCTGTCGTCCGTTACTCTATAGCCCTGGCCCCGCGGGAAAAACCGTGGCCTACGCGACCCACCCCCTGATCCGGCACCCGGAACCGCTGCCCCATGCCCCTCCTCCGACCCATCCTCAAGCAGGCGCTGTGCCACCCCAAACGCACCGCCGTCGTCGACGACCAGAAGACCTACGACTACATCACCCTCCTGGGCGGCTGCTTCCACCTCGCCAAGCTCATCCGTAACACCACCGCCAAGCAGAACATCGGCATCATGCTCCCCACCTCAGGCGCGTTCCCCATGGCCCTGCTCGGCACCTGGCAGGCCGGCAAAACACCCGTCCCCCTGAACTATCTCCTCGCCAACGACGACCTCCAGTACGTCATCAAAGACGCCGAGATCGACACCGTCCTCACCGTCGGCAAACTCCTCGACCACATCGGCGGCGAAGACGCCATCCCCCCAGGCGTCAACATCGTCAAGCTCGAAGAGCAATCCTTCAAGGGCATCCCGCCCCTGCGCTGGCCCGCCAAACCACGCGGCGACGACCTGGCCATGCTCCTCTACACCTCGGGCACCTCCGGCAGGCCCAAGGGCGTCATGCTCACACACGACAACCTCTACTCCAACGTCCTGGGCGCCAAAGAACACGCACGGCTCACCTCCGCCGACACCTTCCTCGGCGTCCTCCCCCAGTTCCACGCCTTCGGCGTCACCGCCCTCACCCTCCTCCCGCTCTACATGGGCTCGAAGATGGTCTACACCGCACGCTTCGTCCCCAGGCGCATGGTCGAACTCATCAAAGAACACCGACCCGAAATCTTCATCGCCGTCCCCTCCATGTACAGCGCGCTGCTCAGCGTCAAAAACGCAACCGCCGACGACTTCGCCTCGCTCAACTACGTCGTCAGCGGTGCCGAGCCGCTCCCCCAGGCCACCTACGACGCCTACCGCGAACGCTACAACGTCAACCTCCTCGAGGGCTACGGCCTCACCGAAACCTCGCCCGTCAGCAACTGGTCTACACCCTTCGAAAACCGCACACACGCCGTCGGCAAACCCCTCCCCAACGTACGCATCTTCATCCTCGACGACGACAACAAGATCCTCGGCCCCGACCACGAGGGCGAAATCCTCATCGCCGGGCCCAACGTCATGCGCGGCTACTGGCACCTGCCCGAAAAAACCGAGGAGGTCATGCACTACCTCGAAGTGCCCGGCGAAGAACAGCCCGTCCGCGCCTTCCGCACCGGCGACATCGGCAAGCAGGACGCAGACGGCTTCCTCTTCATCACCGGCCGCAAAAAAGAAATGCTCATCGTCGGCGGCGAAAACGTCTTCCCCCGCGAAATCGAAGAAGTCCTCAACCAGCACGAATCCGTCAACGCCTCCGCCGTCGTCGGCAAGCAAGACAACCTCCGGGGCGAAGCCATCATCGCCTTTGTCGAACTCGAAGAAGGCGCCACCTTCGACGACAAGGCCCTCCGCCAACACTGCCGCGACCGGCTCCCGCAGTACAAAGTCCCCAAAGAGATCCGCCACATCGAAACCATCCCCCGCAACCCCACCGGCAAAATCCTCCGCCGAGAGCTCAAGGCCTAGCACCCCCGAAGGCCACAGCTTTGACCCGAGATCCGCAAGCGCCCGAAGCCCACGGCTTTGACACGAGTTCCGCAAGCACCAACGCCGTGGGTTTCCATCCCAACTCAACTCCACGCGTGCGCACACACCCACCCCATCCCCCACATCTCCGCGCGCCGTTTCACATTTCCTCAACCACCCCAATTCCCCAACAAACAAGCGGGAAACCACCGCGCCTCCCACGGCCGCCGGGCCCGCCTATGCGCACGCCGACGGCAATCGGCCCAAGTGCGCAGCACGTTAACGATGAACGCTCGTTTTTTGTATTCAGGAAAAAACGAGCGTTCAACGTAAACGTTCGGCGCGTCTTCAAAAACAATTCCGCACACGCTTTGCCAAAGGGGCACCCATGCGACACGATGCAGCCAGCCGTGAGACCGACAACACCGAGCCCGACACGGACACGCCAAGACCACGCAACACCGACAACACCCGCCGCGAACCCGCGCCCGGCCCCATCGCGCAGGCACCACCCCCCACCGCCCCCCACGCCAAGTCGCTCATGGCAAGGATGCAACGACTTGCGGACCGCACCATCGCCAATGCCCAGTGCCCGATCACCGCCGACGAAGAAAAACCCCCGCCCAGCCGCAACGCGCAAACCGCAACATGTCAACAGTCACATCAAGCGTCGCAAAATGCCGCCAACACATCCCGGCTGCGCGACCAGTCCTTCGCGATCCAGTTGGCCGAGATCCTTAAAGACCCCGGCTCACTGACCTACTACGAACACCTGGCCCACCGGCTCCGCCTGGGCGAACTGCTCAAAGACCGTCCCGCGCGCGACCGCCGCGACCTGACCCTCGCCAAGGCCCGCGCCTACGCCGCCCGCCGAGCCCCCGCCGGCCCCATTCTCAACCCCGCCGCCTGCTTCGTGAACTGGGTCAAAAAGCAGGGGTGATGCGTTTGGGTAAAGTTAGCTAAATGTCTTGACGGCTGGATTTGGCGTGGATAAAATGACGATACTGAGGTGGAAAAACAGTCGCTATGCCCAATCCATACCCATTCAACGACCGTCGCTATGACTTGGTGTTGAGCTACGTCTTATCGAAGACCGATCTGACACTAGATGTCTTCGGCATGGTGAAACTGCACGCAATGGTCGACGCATTGCATGTCATTGAGACCGGCAGACCAATGATTGGCGGACAGTTTGAGGCATGGAAAGACGGGCCCGTTGCACGCCCAGCGTACGCCCGCGCGAACCGCATCTTGGAAGAACTGGAATCTGCAGACTTGTTCCACGTCCTCAAAATGGCGGGGCCACATCCACTCGTCTCGCTAAACGCAGCACACCAAATCGATCTGGATGAGTTTTCACGCTCTGAGCTTGAAGCAATGAATCAAGCCGCGAAGTTTTTCGTCGAGCACGAAGACTTCGGTTCACGATATGATTTTTTCCACGACCCCAATCAATTCATGGGCTTTGCATGGACGATGGCCCGGAAGGAAGATCGCCCACTTTCATGGCTGGAAGTCATTGAGGCCTACGAAAGACAGTTTCGAAAACAACAGCCGGTTGCCAAACTGGCTGTCAGTGCAATGAACGATAACGGGGAATAGAAATTCGTGGAGCGATCTTCCAAATCGGAGGGGATGTCCACCCGCAAGTCGTCATTGTCGGCTCCATCGAATCACAAGAATGCCTCTGCATCCCGGGCTTTACACCCGGAAGAGTCTCCATTGAAACGTTGATTGCAGAACTATGTGCCGGCGGTTGGCAACGAAATGAACTAATCGTACCGATCAACAACGCCAACCATGTCGCATACAAGCCAGGATTCCCGGCCAATGAATCCACCGACTATTGCCTTTGGCACCAAAACAGTGTTGCCACCTCGACGGTACGCGTATCGAGACAAATTGGTGAAATGAATGCCCAAGGCGTCAAACTTATTGCCGCAGGCCTAGTACGAATGGAGATCCGTTCGCCGAATATCCTGTCTCCAAAGAATCTAAAAAAGATCAAGGCATTAATCTAGTCTCACCCCAGCCGGTCGTAGCCCTCGCGTAGGACTTTTTCGGTCTGGGTCCAGCCCAGGCAGGCGTCGGTGACGGACACGCCGGGCTTGAGCTGGCTGCGGATGTCGTCGCCGGGCTTGACGTTGCCGGGGAGTTTTTGGCTGCCGGCTTCGAGGTTGGATTCGAGCATCGCGCTGGTGATGAACGGGCGCGGCATCGCGGCCCCGGCCGCCCTCGCGCCGGCCGCACGGGCGACACGCTGGTCGATCAGCGAACGGAACACCACCTCCTGTCGCTCGTGCTGCTTGTCTGAATTCGCGTGCGAGCAGTCGATCATCACCCCCGGGTTCAGCCCGGCGTCCGACAGCCGGCGCGCGGCGTCGGCGACGAACTTCGGGTGGTAGTTGGGCTCGCCCGCGCCGCCCCGCAGGATCGCGTGGCCTTGCGGGTTGCCTTTGGTCGCCACCACGCACGTCCGGCCCGCGTCGTCGATCCCCAGGAAGTGGTGGGGCGACCGCGACGACAGCATCGCGTCGATCGCCACCTGCAGGTTCCCGTCCGTCCCGTTCTTGTAACCCACCGGCATCGACAGCCCGCTCGCCATCTGACGGTGCGTCTGGCTCTCGGTCGTCCGGGCGCCGATGGCCGCCCAGCTCACGAGGTCGGCCAGGTACTGCGGCGTGATCGGCTCGAGAAACTCCGTCCCGGCCGGCATCCCCATCGCGTTGACCTGCATCAGCAGCTCGCGCGCCTGGCGGATGCCGCGGTCCATGTTGAACGAGCCGTCGAGGTCGGGGTCGTTGATCAGGCCCTTCCACCCCAGCGTGGTCCGTGGCTTCTCGAAGTAGACCCGCATGACGATGCACATGCGGTCGGCCAGTTCCTCTCGCAGGGTGCACAGCCGGCGGGCGTATTCCAACGCCGCGGCGGGGTCGTGGATGGAGCAGGGCCCGACGACGACAAGCAGGCGGGGGTCTTGGCCGTCGAGGACGCGGGCGACCTCCCGGCGGGCGTGGATGACGGTCTGCTGGGCCTGGTCGGTGATGGGCATCTGCTCGGCCAGCTCGGCGGGCCCGACCAAGGCGGTGAGCGAGACAACGTTCAGGTTATGGGTCTGCGTGGGTTCAGGCACGGGGG
>JBITAC010000114.1:0-9468 GCA_044439905.1 Phycisphaerales bacterium JB063
ATTGCGAGGCCGCCGAGGCCGAGCAACGCGAGCGAGCCGGGCTCGGGGACGTCGGTCTGGCCGAAGCTGAGGTTGTCGACGCCGTGACGGCCCAGGAGCGGGGTGCCGTCGCCGGCCCCGCCGGAGATGCCCTCGAAGGTGAGGGTGTAAGACGCGCCCAGTGCACCGGTGAAGTTAGGGGTGACGGTGACGACGTCGGTGGCGTTGTTGTCGAGGACGACGGTCTGGCTCCAGACGACGTTGGAGGAGGCGTCGGTGAGAGTCAGGTCCCAGGTGCTGACGGTGATGTTCTCTTCGGTGTTGCCGAAGTCGAAGGAGTTGAGGACCAGCGCGAAGCCGGCGTCAGCGGCGAAGTCTAGGGTGTGGAGGTTGCCGTCGAGCTGGGCGATACGGGGGCCGTTGCCTTCGTTGTCCCAGTCGCCGCCGCCGACGGTGTGGTCTTCGAGCTCGGCGAAGTGGCCGGACTGGTGGATGTCCCAGTTCGCGTCCCAGGTCAGCGTGATGTTGGGGGTGGTGCCGTTGCTGACGACGACGCCGAAGTTGTCTGCGGTTGCGTTGGAGCCGTAGTTGGTCTGGATCGCGGTGTTGCTGCCGCCGATCTGGCCGAAGCCGAGGATGGTGGCGTGGCTGGCGGGTGCGACGGCGAGGAGGAGGCCCATGGCGCCGGCGGTGGTAAGAAGCTGCTTGTTCATCTGAATTCTCCAAAAAACAGGGTGGTATGAATGTTGGCGGGCGACTCTCTTTGTTCGTCTCGCCGTGGTTAGGTGAATCGTCGAATCGGTTGAGCGGGCTGCCTTGTGCAAGCGGGGCAGCGTCGGACAGGTTTCCTCGCATCCTCCTTTCAGGTTTC
This sequence comes from Phycisphaerales bacterium JB063, assembly GCA_044439905.1. GTDB lineage: Bacteria > Planctomycetota > Phycisphaerae > Phycisphaerales > Phycisphaeraceae > JAHQVV01. The sequence continues at coordinate 851 of JBITAC010000114.1, forward strand.
TTTTCACTTCGTCTTTATCTTGGGCTCTGCGTGTTGCCAGAGCATTGTTGGTTGATGGGTTTAGCGCATGCCCTTGGAGAGGTAGACGTCTTCGAAGGCGTCGGGGTTTTGGGTGACGCCGTGGCCGTCGAGGAAGGTGAGGTTCATGTTGCCGCGGTGGCGTTCGAGGTCGAAGACGGTGTAGCTGCTTTCGTAGAGGTCGTTGAGTGTGTCGTCGAATCCGCCGGGGCCTTCTTCGTTGGGGTAGGTGACCCAGCCGGGGGTGAGGTTCTGCCCGTCGCGTGGCTGGGCGTCTCCGAAGAGCATGGTGCTGCTGGCGTCGGTGACGCGTGAGGTATTGCCTGCGACGCGGAGCGAGCCCGAGCGGTTGCCGAAGAGGGCTTCGTTGAATCCGAAGCTGATCGCGCCGCGGGCGGCCATGCCGGTGGAGCCCGCGACAAACTCGAGGTATTGCCCGACGATCGGGACTTCATCCTGCAGCGGGCAGAGGAAGGGCTCCATAAAGTCGATGTCCTGCTGCTGGTTCTGCACGGCCAAGCCGGTACTCGTGTCCATGCCGAGGTTCATATAGTCCGAGAGGACCGCGGGCAGCGGGAGGGGGCGGCCGTCGCCGCCGGTGACGAGCTGGGGGACCTGGCGTTCGGTGAGCGACCAGATCTTGCCCGCGATGGGGATGTATTCCTTGTGGTCGGCGGAGAAGGAGATGGTGGCGACGCCCATCTGCCGCTGGTTCGAGGCGCACTTGGTGGCCATGGCCGACCGCCGGGCCGCGCCCAGCGCGGGCAGGAGGATGCCGATGAGCAGCGCGATGATGGAGATCACGACGAGCAGTTCGATCAGGGTGAAGGCGTGGCGTTTGTGTGGCATGGGGTGGACTCCTGTGCGAGGGCTGATGTTGGGTGGCACTCGCGGGTACTGATTGGCCTGCGGTGCAGGCGGGTTACTTCCTTGTGCTGCCCGCCGGTTGGCGGGCGTTGGTTGGGCTGCCGGGGTAGCCGTGTAGGGTTGGGTTGCCCTCCATTAGTCCCCACACCGCTTTACGCCATGCGAACCGATCGCACACCGTTTCCTGACAAAAAAGCTGGAACGCGGCTGGACCGCGATAAAACCGGCACCCGGTCACGCGACCGGGAACCGGGAAGGAGGAGGTTGTGTTGAGCGTGGTGTCGCATGTTGTTCGTTCGTGGGTGATGGCTTGCGGGCGGGTTTCGGGCCGGTGTCTGTGGCGTGGCTATTGCTCGGGCCTGCCAGCGTTGTAGAGGGCCTGGATCTCGTGGCCCGCCATTGCACGGCTGGCGAGGAGGAGCTCGCTGACGGCGCCGTTGAGCGGGCGTTTGCCGTTTTGCAGCGGGGGGCGAAGCTCGGGCGACGACGTGCCGATGAGCAGTGGCGCACTGTTGACCCGCGGGGCCATGGGTTGGGCGCGGTCGGAGACCAGCTCGCCATTGATGTAGTAGCGGAACCGGGTTCCATCGCTGACGACCGCGACGTGCTGCCATTGGTCGGTGTTGCCTGGGTCGGTCGCCGGGGTTTCGTCGAAGCCGGCGACATTCAGGTCGTCGCGGCCGGCCCCGAACTGGAAGCGGCAGTGCCCCGAGTACCACTGGCCCGACAAGCTGAGCTGGTAGTTGAGGTTCGAGGGCGGGATGTCGCGTTTGCTGAGTAGTGTGTTCCAAGCGGTGCTTGCGTGGTCGAAGCGGACCCAGGCGGCGATCGTCATTTCGCGATCGAAGTCCAGCGCGTCGGAGTCGGGGATCAGGACGCCCCGGCAGTCGCCGTGGGGGTCGATGCCGAAGGTCAGTGCGCGTGTCTGCTCGAACCGGCCTTCGCTCCAGGTCGGCGGGCTGATGTTTGCGCCGTCGCCGAGGAACCCGTCGCCAGCGATCTGGCCGGCCATCGCGTGATTCGTGAGGCGGTTGCGCTGCACGTCGGTTTCATTGAAGACGTAGAACGCGACGACCGAGGGGTCACGCTGAACCTTGAACGTATGCGCCAGCCAGCGGTGGTAGGCCGAGCCGGCCTGGGCCAGCATGAGCGCGTCGAACTCTTGGTCGCGGACGTAGTCGATTGCCTTGACGGCGATGGATCGGGTTTCGCCCGTCGGGCTCATCGCCAGGCCCTGCCCGCCGTTGAGTGTGACGGACTGCGCCGCGGCACCGGCATGGATCGGCGCGAGTGTGACCCGGCCGGTAAAGACCTCGGCCCGCTCCTGGCCCGCTTGGTCGACGACCAGGCCGAACTCCGTGCCGTAGTCCACGACCTGCGTGCGCGGGGTCAGGACTTGGAAGCCCACCGCCTGCCCGCCCACCTTCGCGGTGAGTCGGCCTCGGTCGAGTTCAATGCTTGAGGCCGAGGTGACGCGCACGGTCGTCGTGCCTTGGAGATAGAGCAACGCCCCATCGCTCATGCGGACCTCCGCGACGCCCTCGAGCAGGTTGAGCTGCTGGTTGGCCATCAGCGGGCCGTTCGCGAGGGTGATCGGCGACCCATCGGGCCCTGCCCAGACGGCGTCGTGGGCGCGGACCAAGCGGGCGACCGGTGTCGGCGCGGCGGGGCTGTCGGGCACCGTGTCCACGATCGGGGCGTTGGTCGTCGCGGGCTGCTGCTGGCTCTGGGTAAAGAGGATGGACGCCGCGATCAGGAGGACCGCCGCGATCGGGCCATACACCGCCCATCGTGGGATGACGATGACCCGCCGCGTGCTTGCGGTCGACTCATGCGGCTTTGCGGGTAGGCGGTAGGGCTCGGCGGGCGGCTTGGCTTTCTCTGCCTCGGCGGCTTCGATCAGCCGTTCGTCTCGATCACGGCGGATGATGTCGAGCATCACGGACGCAGAGACCTCGGCATCAATGTCTTCATCGTCATGCAGTGCGGCGATGCCGATGTCGGCGACAATCTGCTCCTGGAAACAGACCTCGACAAAGCGGTCCACCAGCGCCGGGTCCGCACGCAGACTCTCGGCCAAGGCGTTGACCTCGGACTCGCTCAGCTGGCCATCGAGGTAACGCAGTGTCAGCGCGACGATCGGCTCGGGGGGCGTGGGCGATTCAGGCATCGGCTTTCCCTCCCCGGGGCTTTCGGCCAAGGCGTTCACGGATGCACTTGGCCAGGGAGGAATGGACCCGCGACAACGTGACGTAGGTCGAAGAGGTGCTTCGGCCGACCTGCTTGGCGAGCTGGTCGCCGGTCAGGCCTTCGGTGTAGCGGAGGTGGATGAGGCGTCGGCCAAAGGGGGGCAGGAGGCCGAGGCACTTCTCGAGAGCTTCGGAGGTGTCGGAGACCGGCCGATCGTCGAGCCGTTGCCAGCTTTCTTCCAGCATCGCGCCCAGGTCCTCGTCGAGGGAGAGGGTGCGGCGGTTGGCCTTCTTGGCGGCGTTGATCGCGCGGTGGCGTGCGGACCGGCGGACCCAGGCCAGCAGGTGCTCGCGGTCGTTGATGTCGGCCGCCGAGCGCAGGGCGAGGACCGAGACCTCCTGGAACACATCCTCGGCCATGTGATAGTCGGGCACGATGCTGCGGATGAACGCCTGCAGCTTGATGCGCTCCTCAATCAGTGTCTGGACAAGTTCCTCGTGTGAAATCGGCACTGAAGGGGTCTCCTATAGGGTTACACAGCCGAGTGCCGGAAAATTTAGCACCGGGCCGGAAAATTTCGAGATTGCCCGGGTTTTGCGCAATCCTTACATGAATATGCCACGAGATGCGACACCCGAACGCGTGCTAGCGTAGCGCTAAGGGGGGATGCGCAGTTTGGGGGAGCCCTGGCTTTGGGATCGGCCCGCCGCGAGACTGGGCAGCCAGGCGCCTAATCCGCCCCGCCGCTTGCCCGCGCCAGGGCCGTCGGCGGGCTAGAGAAGCCGCCCCGAGAGACTCAGCGGCGCGGAGGCGGTGACCTGGACCTCGACGATCTGGCCGACGAGCGCCGGGTCGCCCTCGAAGAGCGTGATGAGGTCGCCGTCGGTCCGGCCAGAGAGCTGGGTCGCGACGGCGTCGGACGGCTGGCCGCTGCCGGGGCCTGTCTGGGCGAGGGTGTCGCCGGGGGCCAAAAGACTCCCGACCCCTTTTTCGCGGGCGGCGGCGCGGCGGACCTTCTGGCTGACGCCTTCGACAAAGACGCTGACGGTCTGGCCGACGAACCCGGCGTGGACCTCGGTGCTGAGCTGGGTCTGCAGCGCGAGCAGCGCGTTGTTGCGTCGGCGTTTGACCTCGTCGGGGATGTCGTCGGGGATGCGGTCGTAGGCGATCGTGCCCGGGCGTGGGGAGTACTTAAAGATGAAGCTGTTTTTGAATCGGCTGTATCGCATCAGGTCGGCGGTCTGCTCGAAGTCGTCCTCGGTCTCGCCGGGGAAGCCGACGATGATGTCGGTCGCGAGTGTGGCGGTGGGCAGGTAGTGGCGGACGCGGTCGATGAGGTCGCGGTACTGCTCGACGCGGTAGCCGCGGTTCATCTTGGCGAGCACGCGGTTGCTGCCCGACTGCACGGGGAGGTGGAGGTATCGGCAGATGCGTGGCGCGTCGCGCATGACCTGGAGGATGTCGTCGCCAAAGTCACGTGGCAGCGAGGTGACAAAACGCAGCCGCTGGATCGCGGGGACTTCTTCGTGGATTCGCCAGAGCAGGTCGGCGAAGCTGGTGGTGGTGTCGTTGAACGTCGGCGAGGGCCCGCCGGTGCCCTTGTTGGGGCTAATGACCGTGCCGACCTGCGGCTGCCAGACGCCGTCGGCCTTGACCGCGGCGCTCTGGTCGTAGTGGTAGTGGTTGACGGTCTGGCCCAGCAGGGTGACCTCGATCACGCCCTGATCGGCGAGCTTCTTGCACTCATCGACGATGTGGTCGGGGTGGCGGTGGACCTCCGCGCCGCGGGTGTTGGGCACGACGCAGTAGGTGCAGAGTTTGTTGCAGCCGCGTGTGATGCGGACGTAGGCGCTGCGTCCCGCGCCGGGGATGTGTTCGCCGGGCAACTCGGTGTCGGCTGCCAAGAAGCTGCGCGAGAGGTCGATCAATTCAAGCTTGTCGCTCGCGGCGGAGAGGGTGGAGCTTCGGCGGTGGGTGTTGCCTTGGAGGGCGACGGTTTGGAGAGAGCTGTCGGCCTGGCCCCCGGGCGTGGCCCGGCGGTTGCTGTCACCGATGTGCGTCTTGAACACGTTGTCGATGAGCATCGGGACCTTGTCGAGCTCGCCCGGGCCGCAGAGCATGTCGATCTGCGGATAGCGTTTGACCATGTCCTCGCCGTCGCGTTCGGCCATGCACCCGATGACGCCGAGCACGACGCCGGGCTTTTCCTGCTTGTGTTTGCCGACGATGCCGACGCGGGACCAGACCTTGTTCTCGGCCTGCTCACGGACCGAGCAGGTGTTGTAGAGCACGACGTCTGCCTGCTTCCAGTCGCCGATGAAGCGGTAGCCCAGGCCGCGGAGCTGGCTGACGACGAGCTGGCTGTCCAGGACGTTCATCTGGCAGCCGAAGGTTTCGAGGTAGACGCTGGGGCCCTCGTCCTGCCCGGGGTGGCTGTCGGTCTCGGGCAGCAGGACCTGCGAGGCGTTTGGCCCGGTCGAGCAGGCGGCGTGGTCCTGTGCGGGTTTGCCGAATTGTTGGAGTGAGATCTCGGGCACGGCGGTCCTGGGGGTGAGGTCGGCGGAGCAAGCGGGATATCGTACCCGCTGGGGATGGTTGTGGGGTATCTCGGCCGTCGGCGGGGCGCGGTCCGCGTCGCGGCGGGGCCCAGGGGTCGGCGAAAAACTCGCTGCAAACCGGCGGGCCGCCCGATACGTTTAGTACGTTATGGACCGTCCACGCGCCAGTTATGAGCAGTACCGCGCCAGCCGCGACCCCAAGCCCCCGGGCAAGGTCGATGCGGTGGTGGGCGGGTTGCTGGGCTGGATTTTCGTCGTGGTCGGCGTCGCGGCGATCGGCGCGGCGGGGCTCATCCCGGCGTACCTCAAGACCCTCGACCTCCAGGACCAGCGGCGGATCCTCGAGACCAAGGCCGACGCACTCAAGCAGGAGCACGACCGCTACCAGCAGTTCCACGCGGCGCTGGTCGATGACGACCCTGTGCTGATCGAACGCCTCGCTTTGACCGAGCTGCGCCTGCGCCCCGTCGGGACCGGGGTCGCGCAGACCCGCCCGCGCGACCCCGCAGCGATCATCGACAGCCCCGACCCCGACGCGATCCGCCAGGCCACCGACCTCTGGACCGATACGGGCAGCATCGAGCAATGGCTCAGCCGCGCCGACCTGCTGGCCGAGCCCCCCGCCCCGGCCCAGCGCCCCCGCCAGACCCGGCTGCTGACCTACGCCACGGGTGAGCACCGCCCCTGGGTCGCCGGGTTTGGGGCGCTGCTGATCCTGCTCGGGCTCTGGCCCCGCCGGACCGGCAAGCCCGACCGGCCCGACGGCGACCTGCTGGCGGACTGAGCCCCACCAATCATCCCGATTTGAATTCGCTCGATTATGCAACCCCCGCGCCGCCCGGGCGTAGTATCGTGAGCCCTGCTTTCGATACACCCTTGGAGCGATCGTTTTGTTCACACTCTCTGCGACCCACTTCCGTTCGTTGATCGCCTGCGCCCTTGGCGGCGCACTGTTGTTGAGTCATCCATCCGGTGCTTCGGCGCAGGAGCCCGAGGGCTTTGAATCCTCGGGCCCGTGGACGCGGACGGTGGTGGGTGAGCACGATACGGTGCGCCTCGATATCGCGACGCGTCTGCTGGTGCCGGCCGAGGGTGATGGCCCGACGATCGTGCTGGTGGGCGCGGTGCATGTGGGCGATGCGTCGTACTACACCGCGTTGCAGAGCATCCTGGATGCGCAGGACCTGGTGCTTTACGAGGGCGTCGGCGGGCCGGGCGAGGCGGACATCGAGCCGGGCAGCGACGCGGATAAGGCGCTTCGGACGGATCGCCGTCTGCGTTTCCTGGCGTCGATGGTGGAGCGCTACGCCCGGCAGGTCGGCGAAGCGCCCGCGGCGCTGGCCATGCTGCTGGCGAGTTCGGACGAGGTGTTTGACGCGGCGCTGATGCGCAAGCTGCGGGTGGCGTCGCACGACGCGTGGGGCCGGGCGGTCGCGGTTGAGGTCGATGGCAACGCCGCGATCACTGCGGTGACCAGCTACGGGGCGGACGGGGAGGCCGGGGGCGAGGGCGTCGACGCGGACCTGCGGTACGAAGTGGAGTTGGATCAAGACGCCGGCACGCCATCGCTCTACGACACGATCGCGAGCGTGATGGGGCTGAGTTTCCAGGGTGAACGGATCCTGACCGACCAGCCGACGTGGGTGAACAGCGACATGGCATGGGACGACGTCGCGGCCGAGCTTGGCGAAGGCGACGACGTGACCCGCGCGCTGCTCGAGGGCCTGCTCAACGGCGAAGACCCCAACGTCGTGATGGTCATGAAGGGGATGGAGCAGTTTCTGAACGCTTCGCCGATGATGCGGACGATGGCGAAGCTGATGCTGGTCCGTACGCTGGGCCAGCCCGACGCGGTGCAAAGCACGGGCAACGCGCTAGGCGAGGGGTTTGACCGTGTCATCATCGACCTGCGCAACCAGGTGGTGATCGACGACCTCAAGGCCCTGCTCGATGAAGGCACCGAGCACGAGACGATCGCGGTGTTCTACGGCGCGGGCCACATGGCGGACATGGAGCGGCGAGCGTTTGACCAGCTCGGCTACCGGGTGGCTGGCGGGTTCTGGCTGCCCGCGGTGACGCTCGACCTCACCCGCGAAGGGCTCAGCGAGCGCGAGCTGGGGTTGATCCGCCGGCAACTCGGGCAGTAGCAGTAGTGATTGCGATGTTCGTTGGACCGGCCTGGTCGCTTAAGCGACCAGGCCTAGCGGGCAAGGCCTCCTAATTCGCGGTGCTATTCAAGCTGCGCCAAGACATCCTGCGCAGTCCGCCGAACCATTTCGTGGAGTGACGCGTCTTGCGCCATCGCCTCAACACGATCACGCAGCGGCCTGTCTTCGTTCACCTGCAGCGCATTGCCCGCGGCGATCAACGCGTTGCGGTGCCACATGTCGAGCTTGATACGTTTGAGTGCCGAGCCGATCAGGACACGCCGGCGGTCGTCTTCGGTCCAGTGGAGGATGTCGATGAGGCGGAGCGTTGGGCCGTGATGGCTGGGCGTGTAGCGCGGGTGGATGGGCAGCGGCCCGCCGTCCGCGAGTGGCGGGTCGGTGCCCGCGAGGCGACGCCGGTTGTGCGGGCACACGTCCTGGCAGATGTCGCACCCCGCGAGCCAGTCGCCCATCCCCGCGAACAGCGTCGGCTCAATCGCGCTGCGGTGCTCGATCGTCAGGTAGCTGACGCACCGGCTCCCATCGACCGAGTACCCCTCAGGCGCGATCGCATCCGTCGGGCACGCATCAATGCACCGGGTGCACGACCCGCAGTGGTCCGTCGGCGACGCGAGTGGCGCGGGGTAGCCTAACTCCTGACTGGTCGCGATGTCGAGCGTTGTGACAAGCGTACCTAACAAGAAGTACGACCCGTAACGCGGGTGGATCATGAGCGTGTGCTTGCCGGTCCAGCCGAGCCCCGCCAGGGTCGCGAGCTCGCGCTCGAAGATCGGCGCGGTGTCCACCGTCGCGCGGAACGTGTGCCCGGGGTACGCCT
>JBITAC010000115.1:0-54427 GCA_044439905.1 Phycisphaerales bacterium JB063
GCTCTACCGGCTATGGACCGACGGCAAGCCCGACCTCCAACAACGCACACAGACCATGACGCTCGGGCTGGTCGGCTGGCTCATCGTCATCGGGCTGGGCATGACGCTCTTCCGCGCGGCGAGCTCGGTCTTCGTCGAGGCAGAGCTCACCTCCATCAACTGGGCGGTCTGGCTGCTGCCCGTCGTCCTGCTGCTCGCCGCCGCGGCCTGGGCCGCCGCCTGGCAGACGGGCAAAGCCAACCGTTCCGACGCGATGCAGCAGCACGCCACGCAGCACCTCGCAAGCGTGTCGGCACTGACGGTCGCCGAGGTCGGCATCGTCTTCGCGCACCTCAACGACAACGCACGATGGGCGGATGTCCTCGCCGGCGTGCTCGCGATCTTGGTCGGTATGGCGTGGAGCTGGCTCCGTCTGTGGAAACGCATCGGCGCCAACAACACGCTGCCCACCACCGAAGGCGGCATCGACCCTGAGCTCAGCACACGCACCCGCGCCGCGCTCGACGCCGCACAGACCGACGGGCTGATACAGGCCTACGACCGACTCGCCATCGAGCCCAGCCCGGCCGGGACACGCATCATCGTCCGCCTCCACCTCGACCCGGAGTTGTCGCTCACCCACGCCCGCGACACCGCCCGGCAGGTCGAGCGCTCGATCGAGTCCCTGCTCCCGGCGGGCACGGTCATCACGCTGCTCGAGCCCGCCATCGGGCACACCGCCCCCCCTGCCCGTGTGCCCGATACCGAGCCCGCCCCTGACACTGACCACGAACACAGCGACGACGAAGCAACCCCGCCGGTCTAGCGGAATCCTCCACGAGCGTTTCACGCGGCGTCGATCTACTTGCCGTTGCCGGGGCACTCTGATAACGTGGTTCGGTTGCGTGGGATCGGCCGCCGACCACCGCGACGGGGTGTAGCTCAGCTTGGTAGAGCGCTACGTTCGGGACGTAGAGGCCGCAGGTTCAAATCCTGTCACCCCGATTCCCTTTCTGACCATCCGCCGTGCCGGGCAGGCGGGCACTCCACCCGAGCCCCGCCCACACCGGCTACTCGTCCCCGAGCCCCTTCGACAGATAGACGTCTTCCATATCTTCTTCGCTTTCGATGGAGATCGTGGAGCCGTGCCCGTCGACGAAGGCGATATTCATACCCGAGCGGGAGTGGCGTTCGTTGGACTTGTCGTTGCTGTTGTCGACGAAGACGGAATTGGTCCCGGCGATTCCGCTGAACCCGATGCTGTTCCACGCGTCGAGCAGGACGATGTCGTTGTTGTAGTTGAAGAAGGTGCTCCACTCATCGCCGTCGGTGCGGGGTTCGCCATCGCCGGTGAACATCACGTTCGAGGCCTCGTAGACCTTGTCGATGTTGCCGAGGACTCGGTCGAGCGCGCCTTCGTAGCCCAGCAGTGCTTCGTTGTGCCCGTAGCTGCTGGGCCCTTTGAGTACCCCGCCACCGATGCTCGGGCCGCCGGTGACCGACAGCGAGAGCTGGGTGATCTCACTGACTTCGCTGTCGGAGGGGCAGATGAACGGCGAGACCTTCGAGAGCAGCGCCATGTCGGCGAGCATCTCGGGCTGGCTGTCCAGACTGATGTCGTAGCCCATGTAGGTGCCGGAAAGCACAGCGGTCCACGGGGCGGGGATGCTGGTGCTGCCGAAGGTGATGCTCCGCCGACGGTAGGCGCTGTACTGCGCGAGCGACATCTGGCTGATCGCGCCGGCGGTGGGGAAGTAGCCCTTGAGGTCCGTCGCGTGGGCGTTGGCGGTCGTCGCGTGTTGGCGGACGTTGGAGAGGCACTGCGAGCTGCGTGCCGCGCTGCGGGCGGCCCCAAGCGCGGGCAGGAGGATGCCGATCAACAGGGCGATGATCGAGATCACAACGAGAAGTTCAATAAGCGTGAAGGCAGATCGGGTACGCACGGCAGACTCCTTCGAGCAACGAGGCGGAGGGGATAGCGCGACGACGCCGCGCTTCGAATCGACCGCCCGCTACGTTAGCGCGGACGATCGCTAGGTGGAAAACCGCCGGCCGCGACAGGCGACCGACGGCGAAGGAGGCAAGGGTCAGGCCGAGCGACGTCGGCGGAGCAGCGCCAAACCGCCGAGGCCCATCAGTGCGAGCGAACCGGGCTCGGGGACGTTGACATCGCCAAACGTCGTACCGAAGACCACGTTGGTGTACTCGTAGGCGGTCGCGTCGTTGCCCGCACGCAGATTGACCATGTCGAACTGCGCGTTGCCGCTGAACGAGGTCGTCAGCGAGGCGGGCTGACCGCCCTCGGAGCCCGCGATGGGGTCGAGCCAGACGGTGATGTCGTCGTCAGCGCCCGCGTTGAAGTCGATGCGGACAGTGAGGGTGTGCGATTCACCGATATCGATACGCTCGTAGGGGACACCGTCGTCGGGGTTCGAGGTCGCGAGGTCTTGGTCGCCGATGCCGCCGCCAACGCTCCACGCCGAGGCGTTCCAGTTGTTGCCGACCAGGAGGTTCTCAGCGCCACCCAGCAGAAGGTGCAAACCACCAAATGAGCCCGCCGCGTTTGCATTGGCGAACGCCTGGGCTTCCATCGTAAAGCTGTAGTACAGCGTCCCGGTCGAGTTGACGTCGCTGAAGCTATCGATCCAGTCGCCGTTGTCGTTACCGGTATCGATGATCGTGATGCCCGGGCCACCGCCGGACACATTCACCGGCCCGGAAACGCTCTGCAGCACGCTGCCCTGAGCGCCACCAACCAGCAGACCACTCGCCATCGCCGCCAAAATCATATGAGTCTTCATCCGAATTCCTCCATCGTGGGAGTTGCTAAAAAGTCTCGCCGGAACGCCCGGCAGAAGGTGAAACAAGACGCGAATCAGGCGGTGCGGCGTCGGCGGAGCAGCGCCAGGCCGCCGAGGCCCAACAGCGCGAGCGAGCCGGGCTCGGGGACGGCATCAATGTCGACCTGGAGCGAGTCGATGGCCAGGTCACCGTTGTTGCCGTTGGCGAAGCGCAGGCGGTCGTACGCCTCGCCCGCGGCGGCGGTGCCGCTGATGTTTTCGCCGGTGGACAGCGAGAAAGTCCAGTCGCCGGTGTCGTAGGCGTAGGTGAAGACGGCGGTATTGTCTTCGGCCGTGTTGCCGGTGGTGACGACACCGCCGATCGCGCCGCCGTCGACACCCCACGAGCCCGAGAAGTTCGGGTGGCCGATGAAGATCCGCTCCGTGCCGCCGATGAACAGGCTGACGCCCGCGAAGCCATCGAAGAAGTTACCGCCGGTCTCGGCGGCGTCGTAGGTCAGGGTCAACACCTCGCCCGCGCCCAGCGCGGAGGTGAAGTCGGCAAACGCCGTGCGTGCTGCGCCCTGGGTATCGACGATCCCGCCGTTGACCACTGCGCCACCCGTCTCGGACCAGGGCCCGCCGACGTCGGCGGCCTTGCCGTCGATCGCCGTGCCGTCGAGATCGTTGAAATCATCCGCGAACACAATCGCCGCCTGAGCGCTGCCGCCGGCCAGCAATCCGCTCGCAACCGTTGCCATCAAAAGCTGAGTCTTCATCCGATTTCCTCCATCGTGGGAGTTGCAAAAATCACGCCGGAACATCCAGCGCACGTTTATTGAGACAAAACCGTTCGTACTTCGGTGCCCACCCGCAAGTCATCAAACGCCCAGCCGCAGTCGGTTTCCGACGTCTCCAGGCGGATCCGGTCAAACTCGATATCGGCCTCTGTAAAGACCGCGAAGGGCTCGCCCAGCCGATCAGCATCGGGGTCGAGATAGATCACAAGACGGTCCTTGCCGGGACGAAAATCGATCACGACCAGCCACTGGCAAACCTCCCCGGTTTCGATCGTGCCCCGCTCAGGCATCACCACCGGTTCCCGCGGGGCCCCCGGCTCCGTGCGGTGGACCTCCACGGTCCAGTCGCTGATATCACTGCACTGGCCAAGAAAAACCATCTCCGACTTTTCCTTGTCGGTGCTCTGGTCAAACAGCGACAGCCCGCACCAACCCCGGGGGGCGGCCTGGCCACGCTCAAGCGACATCGTCCACGCGATACAGACCCGTGTGCCGTCACGCCCCAGCGCTTGACCGTCGCGTGTCAGCACCCCCGCGCGATCCGCCGGCCCGCCGCGCCGCAGGTCGATATCCAGGAAAACCGTCGAAGAATCGGCCGTCGGGTCAAACACCAAACGCCCGCCAGGCAAGGCCTCCTCGCCCGACGCGTGAACACCAAGCGACGCCGGCTCAAGCCGATACGTGCCCGCCGTCACCTGGAACCCGCCACGCCAGCCATACCCCAGCCCGGGCCGTTCCGCGCTGAATGGGTGTAGCGCGATCAGGCTGGTGTCCCGCTGCCACATCGCGTCCAACGCCGACGCCTGTGCCGACCAACCGTCTACGCCAGTCAGCGACTCAAAACGATCCCGCCGCACAAAACGCTCCGCCTCCAACGACGCCGAATCGACCCGCGTCCCGCCCGCGTCAACCCGCGCCCCCTGGCTCGGACGCACCTGCATCGGCACGGCCGAACGGAGCGAACCCGGGCGACGCGGCGCGACCGACACCGCACCAGCAAACACCTGCGCGTACGTACCCAGCTCCGCACTCGCCTCAACACCAAACGATGTCCCCGCGTTGACCACCTCGGCGGAGGGCGTCGTCACCACAAAGTCGGGCGACGCCGCAGGCACCTCCGCGGTCAGTCGGCCAGACTCCAAAAACACCCGGCCCGGGCCGAGCACACGCAGGCGGGCCGGCCCCTCCACCACGATGCTCGTGCCCCGCCCCATCTCAAACCGCGCAAGCCCCGAAACCAGCTCATACACCCGGTCATCCACCGGCAAATCGAGCGTCGGGCGCCCCGTCGCCGAAGACCACCGCGCATCCACATCGTCTCGCAACACCGCGCCAAACGCGGCCGGGCCCGGGGACGCATCCCCCCGCTCCACCTGCGGCGGCAGGTAGGCCGGCTGCGACGGGCCCTGTGCGATACGCCCGATCCAAAACGCCAGACCCGCCATCGCCGCAACGCCCAGCCAGATCGCCGCGATCGACAACACCGTCGGTCCTTTGCGCGACCCCGGATGATTGAGACGCATCCGATGACGCCGCTCGAGCTCCTGCAAACGCCGCTGAGAATCCTGACTCGACGCGAGCTGCTGATCCGCCTCACGCTCAAGCTCATGCAGACGCCGCTGCTCGACCGCCTGCGAAAACAGGTCGTCCAGCAGCAGGCGTTCGCTCATCTCGTCCACACTCGCCGGCTTCGCCGTGCCATGCTCCCACTGCAGCATCGCGTGCAGGTCCGCCTGCTCCACGTACTGCGCCGCCGCGCCGGGCGTCTCGCAGATCAAACGATCAAGCTCGTCACGCCCCGCCGCGTCCAGCGTCCCCGCGAACACCTGCTCGAGAAGATCAAGCAGCCGATCCTGTTCGGGCCCAGTGACATCAGGCATCGCCGGCCTCCTGCTGCTTGATGCACTTGGCCAGCGCCAGCCGCGCACGGCGGAGCGCCTGCCCCACCGACTGATAGCTCCGCCCGGTCTCCTCGGCAATCCGCTGCAGCGAACGCTCAAACTGATACCGCTGGCGGACCAACTCACGCACGTTGGGCGCGAGCAGCTTCAGGCAACGCTGCAGGTAGTGCTGCCGGCGGTCATGGTCACGGTCGTGCGCCATGAACGCCTGCTGGATCTGCTCCATCGCCGAGTCGCTGAACACCAGCCGATCCCGCCGCTGCTTCGTGCGGTACGCCATCGCCTGGAACCGCGCGATCCGGAACACCCAGGCCATAAAGTTCGTCCCCGAAACGTAGTCCGAGTTCTGCCGCCAGATCACCAGGTTGGTCTCCTGCAGCACCTCCCGGGCCTGGTCCGCGTCGCCCATCAACGACAGCAAAAACGCATACAGCCGACTCTGGCAGTCGGTGTACAGCGTCACAAACTCGGCGGATGGCTCTGACATGTTGGGCGAAAGGGTTCCTCACAAGGAAATAACACTTCGCCCTCGATTTTGACGCCTCCTCGAAAAAAAAACTTCGGCTTTCCAGAGAACCGGGCCTATCTCTCTGGAATCGCCGGTTCCTCTCGCTGCCGAGCCGGCGGGGCCGGGTCAAACCCCATCTCCGCGACCACCTCCCCAATCGCCAGCAGCAGCCCCCGCATGTCGCGTTTGTAAAGCCGGCCGATGCTCCCGATACGGAAACAATCCGACCCCGTCACCTTCCCCGGGTAGATCACAAAGCCGCGCTCCGACAACCTGCGATAGAACGCCATGAAGTCGAACCGGGGGTCCGCCGGGCAAAGGAACGTCGTGATGATGTAGCTCTGCTTCTCGCGATCAAGAAACGTGCCAAACCCCATCGCCGACATCCCGTCGACCAGCGTTTCATAGTTCCCCTGGTACCGCGCCTGCCGCGCCGTGACCCCGCCCTCCGCAACAAACTCCCGCATCGCCTGGCGGAACGCAAGCAGCACCTGATTCGGCGGCGTAAACCGGAATCGGCCGTGCGTCTGCTGGCCCTGCCACTGCTCGGCCAGGTCCAGCGAATGGCTCCGCGCCCACCGCCCATCACGCGCCGACTCAAGCAGCCCAACCTTCGCAAACACAAACGAAAAACCGGGCACGCCCTCCATACACTTGTTCGCGCTGCTCACCAACGCATCCACCCCGACCGCATCAAAATCAATCGGGACCGCGCCAAAGCTACTCATCGCGTCCACCAAAAACAGCTTGCCCGCTTCTTTGACAACACGCCCAACCGCCGCGATGTCGTTGTTCATCCCCGTCGTCGTCTCGCAGTGGATCACCCCCACCCCTGTCACATCCGAATGCTCCGCAAGCGCCTTCGCCACCACCACCGGACAAGCCGGCTCGTCCTCAGCAAAACGCAGCGCGACCACCGCGATTTTCAACATCTGCGCGATCCGGATCAGCCGCTCCCCATACGCACCATTCGCGATCAGCAGCAGCTTCCCACCCGGCGGCGTCAATGAGCCGAGCATACTCTCGACCCCAAACGTCCCCGAGCCCGGCTGCAGCGTCACATCCCAGCCGCCCGCCCGCGTAACCCCCGCCGCCTCCAGCAGCCCGTCACGGATCTCCTTCACCATCGCAATCAGCGGCGCATCCCACGCACCGATGTCGTGCGCCATCGCCTGCTTCACCGATAACGAAGTCGTCAAAGGCCCGGGCGTAAACAGCTTCGGGTCCGAAGCGCAAGGGAAACCAACATCATGCGGCTCTAAAGGTTGCGGGACCATGCTCGGCCTCCCTACGGTCTACATAACTTCAGCACAAAAACCGCGAACACACCTACCACGGCATCGAGAACGTCTTGACATTCGTCATGAACTTCATCGCCTCAACCACACCCTCCTTGATCCCCAGCCCCGAGTCTTTGACGCCGCCAAATGGCGAACACTCGATCCGGTAGCCGGGCACCTGATTGATATTGGTCGTACCGCTATCGATCTCTCTAACGCAGCGCATCGCGGCGGCCATATCATTCGTCACGACCGCACTGGACAAACCAAAGTCGCTCGCATTCGCATACGCGATCGCGTCGTCGAGATCATCCACCGGGATCACCGGCGCGAGCGGCCCGAAGCTCTCAGCCGCGACCATCTCCGTCCCACGCGGCACATCCCGCAACACAGTGGGCTCGATCTGCGCCCCGCGGCGACCGCCACCCAGAAGCACCGCCGCACCGTCCGACACCGCTTGCCTGACGCGGCTTTCGAGGAGGATCGCCGCTTGTTCGTCGATCACCGTGCCCACAACCGTCGCCTCATCCGCAGGGTCGCCACAGGTATACGCCCTGGCACGTTCCACAAATCGCGGGAGGAAGTCTTCATAGATGTCGCGGTGGACGAGCGTACGCTTGACCGCGGTGCAGCGTTGGCCGGAGTTGCGAAAGTTGCCCTCGCACGCGAGTTTGACCGCGAGGTCCATCTCCGCATCGGGCAGGATAATCAGCGGGGCATTGCCGCCAAGCTCGAGGCAGAGCTTTTTATAGCCCGCGATGCTGGCGATGTGTTTACCGACTTTTGTCCCGCCGGTGAACGTGACCAGCGGGATGCGCTCGTCGCGGATGAGCGGCTCGACGACATCCCCGATCCCGCC
Source organism: Phycisphaerales bacterium JB063 (assembly GCA_044439905.1). Classification (GTDB taxonomy): domain Bacteria; phylum Planctomycetota; class Phycisphaerae; order Phycisphaerales; family Phycisphaeraceae; genus JAHQVV01. The sequence goes on from JBITAC010000115.1 coordinate 8,108, forward strand.
AACAAACACGCTGAGCATCCACTCCGGCAGGCCGGCCTCGTAGAACAACTCACACAGTCGGATCGCGCTAAGCGGTGTTTTTTCGCTGGGTTTAAGCAGCATCGGCACGCCCGCCGCAACCGCAGGAGCAATCTTGTGAGCCACCTGATTGAGCGGGTGATTAAACGGCGTGATCGCGAACGCTACAGACAACGGCCGGCGAAAGGTGATAATCTTTCGCGCCTGCCCCTGAGGCGAGATATCACACGAGTACACCTCACCATCATCCTTGAGCGCCTCCATCGCCGCAAACTGGAAAACATCTTTGGCCCGGCCTGCCTCGTAGCGTGTTTCCTTCATGCACAGCCCGGTCTCACGCCTGATCAGGTGCGCCAACTCCTCCTCACGCTCCTCCACCAGCGCACGCACCCGGAGCAGGATCGCGTGACGCTGATAACGTGACAACGCCGGCTCGCGTCGCGACCTTTCGAGTGTTTTTTGCAGGCAATCAAAGGCCTGCCTGGCCGAGACCTGCGAGACGCTGCCCGTCAGCGAGCCATCCCACGGGTAAGTCACTTCCAGCGTCGGCCCGTCGTGCACCGCCTCGCCGCAAAGGTAGCTGGGCAACGCCAAAGCGGCATCTGGTCTGCTTGTGATGGACATCGTGTCTCTCTCTCGAATCACCGGAACATCTTCAAAACTTGATCGAATCGGTTCGCTTTAGCACTGTGTCCCGTTACACGCGAAGTCAAAAACATCGTAGTTTCGTGGATCCCCCTGCGCCTTGCGCAAGTAGGCCGGGCTCAAGGGCCTGGACACAAGCAGCGGGACCATCTCTTCGTAGCGGCCGCCGTGGCTCCGCAATGTTTTCTTTAGGGCGGCGATGTCGTGGTACTCCGGCCGACGCCCCAGGACGACGCCCCGGCCGCTGAAGACATACAGGTCTCCGATCCGGTCGGACGCAAGCTGGAGCTTGTCCTGCGCCATCGTTTTATCCACGACTTCAGTCACCCCCGGCTGTTCGAGCAGCCAGCGCTGAACACGCTGCAAACCACCTTTTTCACTAAGAATACGATCTGGAAGGTGTACGGTCACCGCCGAACCCAGCGCACCGTGGTGCACGACATAAGGGTCCGTGATCGGGCAGATGACCCGGACCCCTTCGCCAAACACCGCTTCGAGCGCCTGCTCCAGATAGATCACCTGCGGGAGACCGTCGGCGTCACATTTCGCGTTCATGCCATGGTCCGCGGTGATAGCCACCAAGGCACCCAGTTCCAGCATCCGACCGACCTGCTCATCCAACTCGGCATAAAATGCGAGCGACTCGGCCTCCTCCGGAGCGTACGCGTGCTGCATATAATCCGTCAACGACAGATATAAAAAGTCGGCGAGTTTTTCCTCAAGCAGCCGGGCCCCCGCCTTGAGCGTATACACACTCGCGTCGCCCGAATAGATGTTTGGTTTGGGGCCAACCAGGGACTCGATATCGATTCCACACCGCGCCTTGGCCTCGTCCGCTTTCTCCGCCGAAAAGTGCATCCCGTCGGGCCGCATCCCCTTGGCGTAGAGCTCACGCAGCTTGTCCTTAGCCGTCACGAACGCCACTTTTCGGCCCGCGTTTTCTGCGGCCGCGAGGATCGTATCATTTCGCAGGAATCTCGAATCGTTCATCATGACTTCCTCACCGGTCTCCGGGTCGAGGAAGAAGTTGCCGCAGATCCCAGTCTCGCTGGGCGGGGTGCCTGTGACGATCGCGCCGTTATTGACATTGGTAAACGTTGGCAGGCACGCGCGGGCCATGCCCCGATACCCCTCGACCGACATCTTCAGTAGATTTGGCGTCTTCCCATGCGCTATCGACACGCTCAGATACTCATCTGCACAACCGTCGATACAGATGACGACCACGGGACAGGCCGGCAAAGCATACGTACGGCCATTCACGGCAAAGGAATCAGAGCGGTCGGCAGGCATACACATCTCGTCGGGTGTCAAAGTCGGTGAGTGGTCGGGAACTACCAAACGTCGTCGCTTCAAATATCAATACCAGCGATATCCAAGCTGGCGTCCAAGCCCATGCGCGTCCCTAACGTTTACTAAGACGCTGTTGGGGACCATGGAGTGGAGCATATCCCCGCGCCCATCGACACGCTCCGCGCCAACACCCCCAAACCGGCATAATGCGCAAGGCGTCTTGAAGTGTGCGCATTTGGTCGCCTATCGGCCCGCATCACCCCACCTATCCGGTTATAGTCACAGCACCGCTAACAAGCCATAAACCCTACAAAAACAAGAAACAAACCAATCCCCTCGCCCAGCGATTCCTGAATCGTTTTACAGCGCGTAACCACGCGAGAGGATCGGTGACAAGAGTAATCTTTGCCGTACCACTCAGCCTTGACCAATAGCGCAACACGACCGACAGGCCCGCAATGACGCCCAACGAGAAGTACATCGAGTTGCTGGTCGAAACTTCGACGTCCTGGGGCAGCGGCCTGATCCAGGGCATCGCGCAGTATGCACGGAAGGTCGGCGGCTGGCGGCTTGGCGTAGCGCCGGCGGGGCGTTCGGAGGAGCTCCGGTTGCACCCGCGCTGGGTGGGGCACGGCATCATCGCGCGGGTCAACTCCAAGCAACTGGCCGACGAGATCATCGCGAGCGGGGTACCGGCAGTCAACGTCTCGTGCTTCGACCACGGGCTGCCGAACATCCCGCAGTGCACGGTCAACGAACGGATCGTCGGGGAGATGGCGGCGGCGCATCTGCTCGACTGCGGCCTGCGTCACTTCGCGTACTACGGGCCTTCGGACCGCCCCGGCTACCGCGACAAGCCGGGCGACGTGTTTGTTCGGACGGTCCGTGCCCAGGGGTACACGTGCCACACCACACACCGCAACCCTGCGGAGGTCGAGCAGCGGACACGACGCGGGCGATACGATGATGCGCTGCTTGACTGGCTTCGCGATCTGCCCAAGCCCGTTGGGCTGTTCACGTGGTCCGATGTCGAAGGGCTCCGGATGACCGGCGCGTGTCGTGCGGCGGGGCTGCGTGTCCCGGAGGAGGTGGCGGTGTTGTGCGGCGAGCGCGACGACCTGATGAGCATGGTGTCCCGGCCGACGCTTTCGTCGATTGACACCGCGCCGATGCGTATCGGTTACGAGGCCGCGGCGATGCTTGATGAGATGATGCGCGGGAAACGGCCCGGGGAGACGGTCCGTCACGTCCCCCCGCATGCGGTGATTTCCATGGGCTCGACAGATACGCTTGCGGTGCCTGATGAGGTGGTTGCACAGGCGCTGGGGTACATCCGGGCGAACCTGAAGCGTAGCTTTGGGGTGGACAAGCTGTGTTCCGCCGTCGGTGTTTCGCGACGCTCGCTGGAGGTGCGTTTTCAAGCGGAGTTGCAACGTTCACCTGCTGCGGAGATACGTCGTTGCCGGGTTGAGTTGGCGAAGCAGCTGATCCTTTCAACGGATTGGTCACTCACGCAGATCGGTACCGCTTGTGGGTACGACTACCCCGAAACGTTTTCGCGTGCGTTCAAGCGTGAGGCGGGGCAGACGCCGAATCAGTTTCGGTCGATCGCGCGGGTGCGGTGAGGGTGCTGCGCTCACCTGCAGAGCTTGAGGCAAGGGTTGTCCGCGCCAAGCCGCTAGCCGCCGGGATCGGTTGTGACGGCGTGATGTGGTTTTATGCTTTGCGGTTGGCGAGGAAGGTGAGGCCGCCGAGGATGGCGTTGAGGCCTAGCACGGTGGCGAGCATGACCCAGAGCCCGCCGGGCGGCGCGGTCCAGGGCCGGATGCTTGGGCCGGCGGGGGCATCGCTTGAGGCGAGCAGGCGGTCGTACTTCATCGGGAACTGCTCGAGGAGCTTGTCGGTGTGCCAGCTTCCGCCGTCGGCGGGGGCCGGGGCGGCCTGGACGTCGACGAACGTCACAGCCGAGGCGTAGTTGCCCCAGCTCTGGCGGACGAAGGTGAGGATGGCGGCGACGTCCGCGTCGGAGAAGTTCGAGCCCTTCTGCACGGGGTCCATAGTTGCCTCGAAGGCCTGGCCGTCGGGCATCACCAGCGGGCCGGTGAGCCCGTGGGCGACGATCGCGGCGGCGCGTTGGGGGTTGCCCAGCACCCAGGGCGAGTTGGCCAAGGGCGGGTAGCCCTCGACGCCTTCGCCGTGCTGGCCGTGACACTTGACGCAGCCCTCCTCGGCCTCGTAGTAGAGGTCTCGGCCATGCTCGATGAACTCGGGCTCGGCCTGGGCGACGGCGTAGTCTTCGTAGCCGGCGGGCCAGTCCTCGAATGCAAACGTGTGCATCCCCTGGAGCGCGGCCATCGCGCGGGTGTGATCGGCCCCCCACTGGTCGAAGCCCAGGTCGCGGGCGGGGTCGACCATCCCCGCGAGCCAGGCGAAGAGGTCTGCCTTCTGGGTCGTCAGCCGTGCGATCTCGACGATGGCGTCCGCGACATTGAGCGTGCCTTGCTCGACCATGCGCTTGAGGTCGTCGACGGCGGTGGCGGGCAACTGTTCGGGCGACATCGAGGCGACCGCGCCGAGCAGCGCGACGCGGTCGCGCTGTGCGAGCTCAGCCAGCGGCTTACCCGAGCGGACCATCACCGCCATCGCGAGGGCGCGGCGTTCTTCGAGCGGGTCATCGAGGTAGCCCGCAAGGTCATCGGCGACGACCGCGAGGCCCGCTGGGTCGATCGCCATGAGCAGCTCGGCGACGGAGCTCGCGACGCGGTCCGTGCGCATGGTCCCGGCCTGCAGCGTCTGGACCAGCGTGCGGGCCTGGGCCTCGGGGGTTTCGCCAGCAAGCCGCGTCAGCGCCTGCTGGCGAAAAGAAAAGGGACGTCAGGCCGCTCCAGTGCGACGGCCGCCTTGGCGTCATGCTCGGCCGCCTCCTGCATGAGCGCCTCGGCGGGCAGGTCGAGCAGGCGGAGCTTTTCACCGATACCGATCGGCCCGTCACCCGATGCGCCGTTGTCGCCGACCTGGTCGTTTTCTTCGACGGCCGGCCGGTCATTGAGGTACTTGAGCGACTCCTGCAACGCGTTTTGCAGGCCGGCGTCCATCGGCATCTCGGCGATCTCGTTCATATAGTCCCGAGCGTCGTCGGCGTCGGCGAGATAAGCACAGGCCATGACCAGCTCGAGACGCACCCGCATGTCGTCGTGGTCGGTCAGGCGGCGGATGCGGCGGTCGGCGTCGCGCTGCGCGATCTCGCCAAGCTGCAGCCAGTACCGCAGGACACGGACCCCGCCGGCGACTGCGGCGGCGTTGTCGAGGTCGAGCACCTCTTCGAGCAGGTCGACGTTCACACTGCCGTGGGCCTGATGGATCCAGAGCCCTTCGAGCATGAGGCGGGCGTAGTCGGGGCTGTCGTCGTCGAGGTCTTCGAGCCACTCATCGAGCATCGGCAAGACGACGGCGGGGTCGGCGCGTTGCAGGCGTCGGCGGGCGCGGTCGCGTGGGCCTTGCTCGTAGGTCCGGAGGATTTCCAGGAGTTGTTCGTTGCTCGCGTTCGCAACGTCGGGCGCGTCGACCAGCGGGCGGTCGGCGTGTCGGATGCGCCAGACTCGGCCGTGGCTGTGGTCGCGTCGCGGGTCACGGACGGAGAACTGCATGTGGCCGATGAGTGGGTTGCACCAGTCGATGATGTAGAGCGTGCCGTCGGGCGCGATTTCACACCCGACCGGGCGGAAGTTTTCGTCGCTGCTCTGGATGAGGTCCTTGGGCATGCGTTCGGAGGTGTAGCCGGAGCTTGCTTCGCCGTCGAAGTTGAGCCGGTCCCAGAACGTGCCGTGGAACCCGATGACGTTGTTGGAGAGGTAGGTGCCTTGGACGTCGTCGGGGAAGTGTCGGCTGTAGATGATCTCACTGCCGGAGGTCGGTCGGCCGCGCGAGACGACGGGGCCGGGCTTGCCGGGCTTGTGGGGGTAGACGAAGGGGGAGGCCAGGTGTGCGAAGTTGTACTGGTACGCACCCGAGGTATCCATCATGATGCCGTGGCCGTACTGGTCGATGGTGTGTCCCCAGGGGTTGGGGTGGCCGGTGTGTGCGATAGCGGTGAGTTCGAGGGTGCGTGGGTCGAATCGCCAGACGGCGGCGTCGTGCGTGCGCTGGGTGCCGCGAGGGGTTTCGACGTTGGTGCGGGTGAACACGCCCTCGTGCATGAGGATGGTGCCGCCGGGCTCCCAGACAAACGCGCTGATGGTGTGGTGCGAGTCCGGCATGCCGAAGCCGGTGTAGATGGTTTCCTTGCGGTCGGCGATGGAGTCGCCGTCGGTGTCGGTGAGCTTGTAGAGGTAGGGTGCCTGACCGACGTAGACCACGCCATCGCCGTCGATCGCGAAGCCGGTGGGGATGTCGAGCTGGTGCGCGAAGACGATGAGGTCGTCGGCCTTGCCGTCGGCGTCGGTGTCTTCGAGGATGAGGATCTTGCAGTCGGGCTGCTGGCCCGGCAGGACGTGGGGGTAGGTCGGGGAGACCAGGACCCACAGCCGGCCGCGGTCGTCGAAGGTCAGCGCGAGCGGGCAGGCGAGCTCTTCAAAGTCCTGCTCGGAGGCGAAGCACTCGGCGATGTAGCCGTCGGCGAGGGTGAACGTCTCGATAAACTCTTCGGGCGTCTTAATATCCAAGCTGCCGATCGAGCCGCCGCGGTCGATGAGTTCGACGGGGGTCGGGGTCCATTCGTCTTCGGGGAAGTCGCTCGAGGTCGGGGTCGCTTCCCACACCGCCGGGCCGCTGGGGGCGTTGGCAAAGAGCTGGACGGGGCTTGGCTTATCCAGCGCCCACATCGCCGCCTGCCGAGCACCGACCATGCGGTTGAGCTGGGCCTCTTCCTCGGGGAAGTTCACGCTGCCAAACGGGTCACGGCGTCGGCCCCAGACGTACTCGGTGTTCGTCGCGGCGTAGATCAGACGCTCGTGATAGAACTTGTCAAACGCGAGCGTGCGAAGCGCATCGGCCGCCTGGTCGTTGTCGATCCCGTTTTCCGCGGTCATCCAGCCCAGCTGCGTGCCGATCTCTTTGGCGAAGTAGAAACAACCCAGCTCGTTGGGGTGGATGCCGTTGCTGGTGAGGGTGGGCTCATGCGCGGCGTAGAGGCGCTGCGACGGGGCGAAGAGGTCGATGAAACGCACGCCCTTCTGCTCGGCGACGCTGCGCATCACCTCGGTGTACGCGGCGAGCGACGCGTTGTGGTCGGCGACTTCCGCGCCGGTCGGCAGCGGGGCGCCGAGGTCTTCGTGCGCGATCGGCGACACCAGCACGAGCCGCGGGGCCGATTCGCCGTTGAACTGCCGTCCCTGGTAGTCGTCGATGTGCGCGGCGAGCTGCTGCTCGAACCGCTCGAGGCCCGCGTCGCCCGAGAACGATTCGCTCATGCCGAAGTACATGAAGACGACATCGCTGCCGTACTCCTGAAGCCGGGCCTCGGCGACGGGCACGCTGTGCTCGCGGATACGCAGGCCGACCTCGTCGCCCGACCACGGGACCGAGCGGACGGTGATGTTGGCGTCGGGGTGGGCGGCCTGGACGAGCGCCTCGAAGTAGCCGCTGCGGGCCATGTGCTCGGCGAAGGCGTTGCCCATGACGCCGACGTTCTCGCCCTCGCTGAGGGGATAGCGGTCCTGGGCGGCGGCGGGCGTGAAGGGCGTCGTGGCCGCAATGGCCAGCGCCAAGGCGGCGAACCGGGCGAATCGACAGCGTACGTTCATCTAGAGGGCCTTCCTGCTTCGGTGGGGATCGATACCGTCCGCATTGCGACACGGCGTACACGACAGACGCCCTTCAACATCTATCATTACTTTCCATAGTTTACCAAGCGATGCGCGGTGGAGCTTGGGTTCGGGTCGTTTTCAAGCGAGGCGCATGCAGAAACCGGCCTCCGGGAGCGTGTGCATCGCGAAATGCGCATCGGGGTGGTCTGCGGGGCCGTCTTTGCTGGTTGCGAATCCTAGGTTGTGAGCCCGGCGAGCCGCCCCGTCGCGTCGCCAAACTCCGCGACATCGCAGCCCATGCGGTCGAGCATGGACATGTAGAGGTTGCACATCGGGGTGTCGCGCCGGTACTTGATCAGCCGGCCCGGGTCGATGGTGCCGCCCGCGCGGCCGGCCATGAGCATCGGCAGGTCGTGGTGGTTGTGGCGGTTGCCGTCGGAGATGCCGCTGCCGTAGAGGATCATGCTGTTGTCGAGCAGCGTACCCTCGCCCTCACGGACCTGAGCCATCTTCTCGATGAACGTGGCGAAGTGCTCGACATAGAAGCGGTCGATGCGGCGGATCTTTTCGATCATGCCCGCGTTGTCGCGGTGGTGCGACAGGGCGTGGTGGCCTTCGCGGACGCCGATCTCGGGGAACGAGCGGTTGCTTCCGCCGACGCCGAGCATGAACGTGCTGATGCGGGTGATGTCCATCTGGAACGCGAGGATCATCATGTCGTACATCAGGTCGATATGCTCACCGACTTCGCGCGGGATCCCCGCAGGGGGCTGGGTGCCGTCGGGCGGGAGCGGGGCCTGGTCCTGGGTCTGGGCGAGCTGGATACGGCGTTCGATCTCGCGGATGGAGGTCTGGAACTCGTCGAGCTTGCGTTGGTCGGCCGCGCCCAGGCGTCGCTCGAGGCGGTGGGTGTCTTCCTGGACGTAGTCGAGGACGCTGCCACGGCGACGCTGCTGCCGCTGGCGTTGGCCGTCGGCGCGGGCCTGGTCGATATCGCCAAAGAGGCGTTCAAAAACCTCGGCCGGGTCGATGGTCTTGGGCACGGGGGTATCTTCGTCGTGCCAGGCGATGTTGGAGACGTAGGCGCAGGAGTAGCCCGAGTCGCAGTTGCCGGCGGGCCGGCCCGATTCGCAGCCGATCTCGAGCGAGGGCAGGCGGGACTGTCCGCCGATCTGCTGGGCGGCGAACTGGTCGACGCTGATGCCGATGCGGATATCGTTGCCGTTGGTCTTGCGTGCCTGCGCGCCGGTGAGGTAGGTGGCGGAGGAGCGTGCGTGGTCGCCCGGGCCGTCGCCGTTGGCGCGGGCCTTGTCGAGCGTGAGCCCGGTCATGACGTTGATGTGCTCGCGGACGCGCTGGATGGGCTGGAGCGTCGGCGAGAGGTTGAAGTTACGGCCTTCGCCGGAGGGCACCCAGTGGTCGTAGTTCACGCCGTTGGGCGCAAAGATCATCGCCATGCGGGTCGGCGTGGCCCCGCCGCCTGCGGCCCCGGCCCCCGAGCCGGCGGCCTGCGCCAAGGCCCGGCCCATCGTGCCCGGCGACATCGCCTCAAGCCAGGGCAGCGCCATCGCGACGCCCATCCCACGCAGCACCGCGCGGCGGGACATGCCGCCCGCCCGGCCGCCGAGGTTCACCTGCCCGCTGCGTTTGGAGGAATTGCCCGATGGGTTGGTCTGCTTAGTCATTGTGTACCTCTCTGCCTCGGCAGGTTCGGAAGCTGTCACTCAATACGATCGCCTCGATCATCGCCGAGAGCTTGTCGTCGTTCGCGCGGACGTGCTGCACCACGCCGTGGACAATCGGCCGATCAAACGGCTCAACGCCCCGGCCCAGCGCGTAGGTCATCATCTTCTTCGTCAGATTTTCGATGAACAAGGCCTGTTCGTCCAGCAAAATCTGTTTAAGTTCGGTCGATCCATCAAACACGATCCCGCCGGGCAGCTCGCCCGCCGCGTCGATCGCGATCTCGCCGTCACGGTCGCGCCAGGCGCCCGTCGCGTCGAAGTGCTCCATCGACAGCCCGATCGGGTCCATGCGGACGTGGCACACCGCGCAGTTGGGGTCCGCCAGGTGGGCCGCGAGCTGTTCACGCAGCGTCGCCCCTTCCGCCAGCGTCTCCGCCGTCTTCTCCAGCGGCGGGACGTCGGGCGGCGGGGGCGGCGGCGGCGTGCCCAGCACCTGCTCAAGCACATACAGCCCACGCTTCACCGGGCTCGTCCGCGTCGGGTTGCTCGTCACCGTCAGGACCGCGCCCATCGTCAAGACCCCACCACGCGGCGAACCCGCCGGCAATTCGACCCGGCGGAACGCATCCCCACGCACCCCCGCGATCCCGTAGTGCTCGGCCAGCGTCTGGTTCAAAAACGTGTCCCGGCTCACCAGCAAGTCGCGCATCGGACGCCCCCGGCGAAGCACGTCCGCGAAGAACAGCTCCGCCTCGGTCCGCATCGCCTCGCGCAGCTCGTCGTCGTAGTGCGTGTAACGCTCTCGGTCGATCTCCAGCGCATCCAGGTTCCGCAGCAATAGCCACTGCCCCGCGAAGTTCTCGACCAGCGCATCGCTCCGCGGGTCGGCCAGCATCCGCTGCACCTCGTCTCGCAGGGTCTGCTCGTCATTGAGCTGCCCGCGCTCCGCCAGTTCCAGCAGCCGTGCGTCGGGCATACTCGACCAAAGGAAGTACGACAGCCGGCTCGCCAGTTCGTAATCGCTCAGCGTGTACACCGCCTCGGCGTCGTTGGGCGTCGGGTGCTCGACCGGGCGGTACAGGAAGTTGGGCGAAACCAGTGTCGCGGTCAGCGTGAGCTTCACCGCCTCCTCGTACGTATCGCCGAACGAACGCGACTCTTCGTACAAACGCTGCAGCGACGCGAGCTCCTCCCGGCTCACCGGCCGACGGAACGCACGCGACGCAAACTGCTCGATCACCATCCGCGCGGCCTGCCGCTCGGTCACACGCCGTCGGCCCGGCGCGCCCTCGATCCGCTCGCCGTCGTCCGTCGCGTTGGGCACGATAAAGAACACGTCGTTGTACGCCGCCGAACGCTCCGTGCTCACGTTCATCGGGCCGGCGACCCCGATCCACTCCACCGCGAGGTTGCGGTCGGCCTCGTTCTCGACGTAGTAGTCATTGATGAAGATAAACTCGATCCGGTGCTCGCCCGCATCCACCTCGATCGGCACCTCGTACGTCCCGGGCTCGCGACGCGTCGCGGGGATGTCGACCACCTCGACACGGCGACCATCGACCCGGATCTCCGCCTTCGCGGGCTCGTCGCCGCCTTGATCGCCCCACGCCTCCAGGTGGATCACATACTCGCCCGCCACATCGAACGTGTACCGCCCCGTCACCGTGCCCCGCGAATACAGGTGGAAGCCGCCACGGTCCAGCGGGTTGCCCCCGCCCTCCATCGTCAGCCGACGGATCCGCACCGGCTCCTCGTTCACCACCACCGGGCTGCCGATGGCCAGCTCGATCGCGTGCTCGGCCGCGCTGAGGTACTGCTCAACCTGCAGCGGCGACATCGACAGCACATCCGCGTTGTTGTCGAAGCCGTAGCCCGTGTCGTCGGGGGGCAGACGCTCGGCGATATCTACCACCTCGGGGTCGATGCCCAGCAGGTCGCGCAGCGTGTTGCGGTACTCGTTCTTATTCAGGCGGTGGATCGTGTACCAGCCGGGGTCGGCCACGGCGTCGGGCGGGTAGTACTCCAGCGCGTCGTCGATCCACTGGTTGATCGTAAGGATTTCGTGGGCCGTGGGCTGGGGCGAATCCTCGGGCGGCATCAGCCGGTCGTTGAGGATGTCGCGGGCGGCGGCCCAGTCGTCGGCCAGTTCGAGCACCTCCGCGATCGCGGTCGGGCCGTCGAAGGAGACCCGGCCTTTGCGCTGCCCGTTGCCGTGACACTCGTAGCAGTACTGCTCCAGCAGCGGCGTGACGTCCTCGGCCAATCGGCGTTCGAGCTCCACGGCCTGCGGGTCGCGGGCGTCGTCCTGCAGACGCGCGGCGGGGGCGGGGTTGGACACCCGCGAAACCACGTCGCCGTGCCCGCCCTTGGCCGTCGCATCGATGACGACGGTCCGGCCCAGTGGGTCGGGGCCGCCCGCAGCCGACCCAAGCACCGCCAGCCCCCCCACCGCGGCGACAAAGACCCCGCCCAGCGCGGCCGGCAAAAGCCAGCGAGGCCGACCCGACCGGGCGTCCTGCAGGCGTGGGTGATGCAATGGGGAGGGGTCAGGCATAGGAAAACGGACAGGCAACAGGACAGGATCGAGGCCGGGCAAGCGCACCCTCGCCCCACCAGCGCGACGCTCACGAGCGTCGAGCATTACACCCGATATCGGCCGCCCGCGCCCCGGGCCATCAGCCCCCACGCCGCACCGCCCCCATGTCCTATCATCCTAGCCAACCTATTCCCCATAAACCCGAACGTGCTTCAGGTGCAGGTAGGTCGGGGCGTCACGATCCACGACCAAGACGAGGTATCGGGCCCGCGTGCCGACCGGCAAATCCACCTCCGACAACGCCGGCAGTGACGCCTCAGACCACACCGGCTCCCAATGCTCGCCATCGCTCGAGACCAGCAGCTTGAGCCCATCGGCCCGGCCAACGATCTCCGCCACGCCAGGCCGGTTCCACACACTCACCCCGCGCACATCCCGCTCCTCGCCCAGGTCGATCCGCACCCAGGGCCGAACCTCCTGGTCCGTATGGAATGCGTACTCCGGCGCGAAGTCCGGCCGATTCGCCTGCACCAGTAGCGGCCGACTGCCCGTGGGGTCCCACTGCGAAGTCGTGCTCACCGTGACCTCGGCGTCCCGGCTCAGCCACTGGCCGTATGTCTCCGGGTCGGCCGCGTACTTATCCACCGGCGGCGCGGCCGGCGCATCCGCCTCGTCCACATGCGTGAGGTACGTTACCCGGCCCCAGCGGTTCCACTCCATCACCAGCAGGTTGCCCTCGCGGTCAAACGACAAGCCGTGGGGCGCGTTGAACACCGCCTCCTCCCAATCGATCGGCTCGACCCCGAAGTTCGCCCGCCGACTATCCACCGGGTTGTCGCCCAGCACGCTCACCGGCTGGTCGTTGGCGTCCAGGATCACCACCCGGCCGGCCAACTCCGCGACCGCGACGTACTCGCCGTGGAACGACAACGCGCATGGCCGATACAGCCCCGTCGTCGTCACCGCGATGAACTCGCCGTCGAGCGAAAACCGCTGCAGCCGACGGTTCTCGCGGTCGCAGATCAACAGCGTCGGCGTTTCGCCGCGCGGGTCCAGCGCGATGCCGTGGCAGGTCGCAAACTGCCCGTCCCCGCTGCCGTGCCCGCCAAACGACTGCTGGTAGTTGAGTTCCCGGTCGTAGACGTGGACCCAGTTCTGGCCGTAGCCATCGACGACGTAGACCCGCCCGTCGGGCGCGACGGCCACGGCGGTAGGGTTGTACTGGTTGGGGTCGGTGTACTTGCCCGAGCCCATCGGGCAGCCGAGGGTCCAGAGCACCTCGCCCTCGAGCGTCATCTTGAAGATGCGTTTGCCCGCGAGGTGCGCGCCATAGAGGTAGCCGGTGCCGTCTTCTTCGACGTAGACCAGGTGGTGGATGCCGACAAAGCCCTCGCCCATCATGCGGACAAACGCGCCGTCGCTGTCGTAGACCGCCAGGCCGTGCGTGCCCGAGTCGAGCGAGACGTAGACATGCCCGTCGGCATCGACGGCGATGCTGCCGTGGGTCGCGCCGAAGTGGTCCCCCTCGGGCGGCTGGCACCAGCCGGGCACCGAGGCGTAGGCCTGTGCCCCCCAGCCGGTGACGACGCGTTCTTGCTGGAACCGGCTCTCGCCGGGCGTGTCATGGTCGGCGATCGGCGTGCCGTGCCCGGGGTGCGCCAGCGCGGGGCAGGCGAAAGAAGCGGCGACGAGCAGAGCGGTAGGCAGGGCGATCTTCATGCGTGTTCCTTGGGAGTCGGGTTCGGGCACCAGCGTAGGGCGAGTGGAGCGCGTCCGCGACCGATACCTATCGCGCGATGCCGGAAATGATTGGTTTATCGCGGTGGGTATCGGTCGCGGGCCACCTCCCCCCACCCTGCCGGCCACCGACAGTGGTGTTTTCTCACGCCATGAGTTGGCGCTTCACTTCACCGTGCACATCGGTCAGGCGGTAGTCGCGTCCCTGGAAGCGGTAGGTCAGGCGTTCGTGGTCGATGCCCATGAGCGCGAGGACGGTGGCCTGGAGGTCGTGGACGTGGATCGGGTCTTCCGTGACGTGTGCGCCCCACTCGTCGGTCGCGCCGACCACTGCGCCGGCCTTGCTCCCGCCACCGGCCATGAAGATCGTGAAGCAGCCGGGGTGATGGTCCCGCCCGAGGTACGTGCTCCCGTTGCGGGCCTCGTTCATGACCGTTCGACCAAACTCGCCCGACCAGATCACCAGCGTCTCGTCCAGCAGCCCGCGGCGCTTGAGGTCCTTGATCAGCGCCGCGACCGGCCGGTCCGACTGGCGACACTTCATCACCAACTGGTTCTCCAGGTCATCCCCCGGGCTTGTGCCGTGCACATCCCAGCCCCAGTCGTAGAGCTGGACAAAGCGCGTGCCCGCCTCGCTCAGCCGACGCGCGAACAGGCAGTTGTTGGCAAACGACATCGCCCCGGGCTGAGCGCCGTAGAGCTCAAGCGTCTCGGGCGACTCCTTGCTGATATCCATCACCTCGGGCACCGACACCTGCATGCGAAACGCCAGCTCGTACTGCTCGATCCGCGTCAGGGTTTCGGGGTCGCCAAACTCGGCCGCCTGCATCGCATTGAGCCGGTTGATCGCGTCGATCGTCCGCGCCCGCCCCGCGCGGTCCATGCCCGGCGGGTCCGACACGTACAGCACCGGGTCCCCCTCGCTTCGGCACTGCACCCCCGCGTGCACCGTGGGCAAAAACCCGCTGCCCCACGCCGCGTTGCCCGCCGCCGGCTTCTTGCCGCCCGAGACCAGCACGGTAAACGCGGGCAGGTCGCTGTTCTCGCTGCCAAGCCCGTACGTCAGCCACGACCCCATCGACGGCCGACCCTGCAACAAATGCCCCGTGTAAAGCAACAACTGCGCTGGCGCATGATTGAACTGGTCCGTGTACATCGACCGCACCACGCACACGTCGTCGACGATCGTCTTGAAGTGCGGCAACAATTCACTCACGTGCAGACCGTTCTGCCCGACCTGCTCAAACCCGAAGGGCGAGCCGAGCACCTTCGCGTTGGGCTTCACAAACGCGCTGCGCTGGGCGTAGCAGTCGGCCGGCGCGACCTCGCCCGAGCGTTCATTGAGCAGCGGCTTGTAGTCCAGCAGGTCGTGGTGCGGCGGCGACCCGGCCATGTGCAGGTAGATGATGCGCTTGGCCTTGGGAGCGAAGTGCGTCCCGGCAGCAAGCACCGCGTCCTCCATGCTCGACGCGTGCGCCGAGCCGAACAGGCCGTTGTCCGTCAGCAAACCCGCCAACGCTGCCGCGCCGAAACTCTTGGTCGCCTTGCCCAGGAAGTGGCGCCGGGTGATCGACTCGACCTTCGCGGTGTGGAGGTTGTTTTGCGGGGTGGGGCGGTGGTGCTTCATGGTTAGTGTCCCGGGGTCGGGCGGGTGGCGTGGTGGTGAGTGGCTGTTACTGATGTCCATGCTTGGCCACTAATCACTAGTCACCAATCACAAACCCCCAGCCCCACCCTCACGGCTTACTCAAAAACTCATCCAGGTTCAAAATCACATTGCACACGACCGTCATCGCCGCCGCGTCCGCGGCATCGACGCCCTCGGGCAGCGGGCCCCGCGGGTCGGTCGCCATCTTCATCGCCTGGGCGGGTGCCTGGTCGTAGCCGGCCCGGGCCGCGTCGTAGACATCCCGCAGGACCGCGTGCTCCTCGGGGGTCGGGTCGCGCAGCAGCGCCAGCCGAAACCCGCGCGTGAGACGTGCATCGACATCGCCGCCGCGCTCCGCGATCAGCCGACGCCCCATCGCCTGCGCCGCTTCGACATAGACCGGGTCGTTGAGTGTGACCAGCGCCTGCAGCGGTGTGTTGGTCTGCGAACGCTTGATCGTGCAGATGCTCCGGTCGGGCGCATCGAACGCGGCGAAGGACGGGTAGTGCCCGGTGCGTCGCCAGGCGGTGTAGAGCCCGCGTCGATAGATCGCCGTGTCGCCGCTGCTGGTCTGCTGCACGAACGAGTCGAACGCCTGGGGCAGCAGGCCGTCGGGCACATAGGGCAGCACCGAAGGCCCGCCGAGCTCGTGGTGCAGCAGCCCCGCGACGGCAAGCGCCTGGTCGCGGATCTCCTCGGCACTGAGCCGGACACGTGGACCGCGTGCCAGCAGCCGGTTGTACCGGTCTTGCTCAAGCCGCTGCGCATCGACGGCCGAGGTCTGGCGGTACGTCGCCGACGTAACCACCATGCGGATGAGCTGCTTGGTCGACCACTGCATGTCAGTCTGATACGTCACCGCGAGGTAATCGAGCAGCTCGGGGTGTGACGGGTAGCTGCCCTGGAACCCGAAGTCGTTGGTGGTCTCGACCAGGCCCGTGCCGAAGAACGCCTCCCACACCCGGTTGACCTGCACGCGTGCGGTCAGCGGGTTGTCGGGCGCGGTCAGCCACTGCGCCAGCCCCAGCCGGTCGGCCGGGGCGTCCTCCGGGAACGGGTGCAAAAACGCAGGCGTGCCGGGCGACAACGGCCCGCGCTCGGTGTCGGGCGCAAGGAAGCTGCCGCCCTGGAACAGCAACGTCGTCCGCCGCGCGTCCTCGGGCAGCTCGCGCAGCACCAGCGCGGTGGGCACCTCGCCGCGCACCTGCTGCAGCTCACGCTCGAGCTCGGCCAACCGTTCACGCGCCGCCTCCGCCTCGGGCGCGACCGCGATGTAGTACGCCGACAGCGCCGCCGACTGCGCCGGGGTCCGCGCCTCACGCGCCGTCGCCAGGACCTCCGAAATCTCGCGGGGCATCACACGCACCGGCCCGGGCGCATCGGTCACGCTGATGCGGAACCGGCCAAGCGTGTGCTGCGTGCCAAACGCCTGGTGCAGCGTCAACGTCAACGCCGTGCCGCCCGCAAACCCAAGCCCCCCCGCCGCCTCGAACACCGCCGCGTGCGCCTCGCCCAACCTCGGCCCGACCGCCCAGCCCGACGCTTCGCCCGCATCACCATCCACCGCACGCGCGACCGGCCAGCCGTCCTGCTCAAACGTCGCACTCGGACTCCGCAGCACCGCCCGCACCGGCCCCGTCGTCGTGAGCACCATCGGCTGCGCCCCCGCCTGCGGGATCACCGTCTGCCAAACCACACGGTGCTGCGCATCCAAAACACTCACCCGAGCGCCGCTGAGCCGGGCCGGCAGCGACGCATCGCCAACACGGTTGTGCAGCACCACGCGGTCGATCGTCTGCGCCTCGCCCAGGTCAAGCTCCCACCACGGGTCCGCCTCGGTCGCGGTGTGTGTGACAGACATATTCGCAAAGTCGCCGTCGGCGTTGCCATCGACCGCGAGGAACGCCGGGCCGTTGTACGCCGTGCTCGACTGAGACGCCTTCGCGCCGGGCGCGATGTTGTCTGCCCCACTGAATACCTGCACCTCCGCCAACGACAAAATCCGCCCCGGGCCTGGCAGCTCGATACGCACATAGCGCCCTACCGCTGCCGCCGCCTCACCCACCGGCGCGGCAGCCAACTCGATCTCATTGAGCACGAAGTTGCCGTGCGCGGTCCGACCCGGGCCCGGGCCCGGCAGATGCGGGCCCGTCAATGCCTCGATGCGCACCGCCGTGATCGCCGGCAGGTCCGACTCCGCTTCAAATGTATACACCGCCGTCGCCGGGTTCTCCCCCGCGATCAGCACCGAGCCATCTTCCCGCACGTCCGCCTGCACGCCGCCCGGCAACCCCACGCGTGCCGGCTCAAGCACATGCCACACCGGCGACCGCGAAAGCGCCTCCGCTTCCCACGCCTGCTGCCCCGCCGCCAGCGTGCCGCCGGGTGCCGTGAGCCCGCTGCGCACCGACGCGATCTCCGCCTCCAGCGCCGCGATCCGCGCCGACTGCGCCGCCGTCGGCGCGGGGATCTTCGGCTCTTCATCGAACCGGTCCGCGTCCGCCGTCTGATTAAAAAACGCGTAAAGCTCGAAGTACTCCTGGTGATACAGCGGGTCGTACTTGTGCGTATGGCACTGCGCGCAGCCCGCCGTCAGCCCCATCCACACCTCCATCGTCGTGTTCACCCGGTCGATCACCGCCGCGCTGCGAAACTCCTCATCATCCGTCCCCCCCTCGTCGTTCGTCTTCGTATTGCGGTGAAAACCCGTCGCGATCAGCTGCCCCAGCGTCGGCTCATCCAACAGGTCCCCCGCCA
The DNA here is from genome assembly GCA_044439905.1 of Phycisphaerales bacterium JB063. Taxonomy (GTDB): domain Bacteria; phylum Planctomycetota; class Phycisphaerae; order Phycisphaerales; family Phycisphaeraceae; genus JAHQVV01. The sequence goes on from JBITAC010000115.1 coordinate 26,171, forward strand.
ACTGCTCGCGCGTAAACCGATCAAACGGCATGTCATCATTAAACGCATCGATCACCCAGTCCCGGTACCGCCACATCACCCGCGCCCGGTCCGCCTCAAAACCCTTGCTGTCCGCGTAGCGTGCCTTGTCCAGCCACTGCACCGCCCAGTGCTCACCAAAACGCTCCGACGCGAGCAGCCCATCCACCACACGCTCGTACGCGTCGGGCGCGTCATCATTCACAAACGCCTCGACCTGCGCCGGCGTCGGCGGAAGACCAATCACATCCAGATAAACCCGCCGAATCAAGCGACGCTTCTCCGCCTCACGCGAAGGCGACAGCCCCGCCTCATCGAGCCGCGCGAGCACGAACCGATCGATCGCGTTACGGCACCAATCCGCATCACGCACCGCCGGCAACTCGGGCATCGCCGGCGGCACAAACGCCCAGTGGTCCGTGTACTCGGCCCCCTGCTCGATCCAAAGCCGCAGCGTCTCCACCTCCGCCTCCGTCAATCGCGGCTTGTGCGAGCTCGGCGGCGGCATCAAACGCGACGAACGCCTCGACGTCACCACATCCAGCAGGATCGACGACTCCGGGTCGCCCGGCACGATCGCCTCAAACGCGATCGCCTCCTCACGCACATCCAATCGAAACCCCGCCGCCAATGCCTCTTCCGATTCTTGGTCAGGCCCGTGACACAAGTAGCACGAGTTCGACAGGATCGGCAGCACATCACGCGAGAAATCAACCCCGGGCTCGGCATCCACACCGCCCGCCTCCGCCAAGCGTGCCCCCGGCATCGACGACTCATCGCCCCAACGCCACGGCCCGCTCGCAACCCGGACCAGCTCCCCCTCCGCCGCGACCTCCGCCGCGCCGCCCTGCGTCACGCTGGCCCGTAACCACGCCCCGCCCAGCAGCGACGCCCCCACCACCCCGCACCCCGCCAGCCAAACTGCCACCTTGCGATCGCCCATACGTCCCGTGTCCTGCTACGAAGTAAGCCACACCCAAGCCCACATCTTAGCGCCAACCACAAGCCGGCGGAATGGCAAGAACAACACGCGGCATATACTTTTTTCACCCCGCCCGCCACGATTTCCCCGATTGACGCCACAATCCAAGACCATCAACACCCCAACCGACGACCGATATGCACAATTTCCCATCCACCGCGCCGGGCGACGCCCACATCGACGCCGTCCACCTCTACCGACTCTGGGACGCCGAGGAGGACCAGCACTACGCCCACACACGCCGCTGGCCCACCTGGGACGGCCACGACTGGGCCAGCCCCATCACTCCCCAGCACACCGCCCTCGTCGCCATCCGCACATCCGCCGGACGCGGCACCGTCACCACCCAACAAGGCCACACCCACACGCTCGGCCCAGAGTCCGTCCTTATCCTCCCCTGGCAACACCTCCACCAATGGCACACCACCCAACGCCACTGGCGCCTCTGGTGGTTCGAGTTCTTCCTCACCCAGCCCGAACACGCCCAGCCCTACGCCCCGCTCCAACTCCCCTACACCCAGGCCGAGGACGCACGCATCCGCACCATCCAACGCGAGCTGCGACGCCCCGCCCCACCGCACCAACGCCTCGCCTCCGCCCACTTCGCCGCGCTGCTCTACGGCTGGACCCTCCACCACACCCCCGCCGACCGACCCGCCGACCCACGCATCGAACGCGTCATCAACGCCATGCACGACCGCGTCCACGAAAACCTCACCGTCCCCCAACTCGCCGACATCGCCAACCTCACCCCCCGCGCCTTCGCCGACGCCTTCGAACGCGCCACCGGCTCCACCCCCAAACGCTACCACCACACCCTCCGCCTCGACACCGCACGCTCCCTCCTCATGACCGGCCGATTCACCGTCCAACGCGTCGCCGAACACCTCCAATTCTCCAGCCCCTTCCACCTCTCCCGCGCCTACAAAAAACACTTCGGCCACCCCCCCTCCCAAGCGCACTAGCACCCCCACACGTCACATGTAAAGGACACCTCAAGTGCAGCAGACACCCCCTGTTTATCCGGTAAAGAGAGGCGGGCGAGCCGACATGCCGAGCCGGCTAGGCACTGGCAACCCTAAAACCGTTGCCCCCGGGAATGTGGCCGCGTACGATCAAAGCCATCCCGACCACTCGAAGTCCACAAATCGCCCCAACCAACACAGATGCCCCTGAATACGATGCACCACCAACACACAAGCCAAGACCACCCCACCAACCCCCACCCCCAAACAGGGCCGTCCCCGTTTCGATACCCGGAAGAGTGACGTGGTAAATCTATGAATATCAATATTTCTTCATATCGGCGTAAAACGATCACGGTGCTTACATCTATCGTTGTCGTTACACTAAACATTCTTCTTGCCACCGGCTGCTGCCCCCCCCCATGTTTCAGAGGACAGAGAAAACACTGCGGAACTAGAAGCGGGTAAAGACTCAGATATCTCTGGCCGCGATACACAAAGGGGGGCTGAAGGGCCCGCCAACTATACCCCACATGTCCACATTCAGGAACGAGAAGTTGTTATCTTGCATTGCATGGAACAGAGTGTCGCGACCGCGATTATGTTTCAGCGTATTGATGACTCTACGATACTTATAAATTTTTTAAACTGTTTTTTGGCAGAGGGGGATTCGGTCAGCGACCTGGAATCCAAAGACTTTCAGGATTCTGCAAGCTATCTATTGATGGATTGGAAGGAGGTAACTGGCCCATTCTTGCTTGGTGACATATGGATTAACAACATAGAAATCGAAGTTTCGCCTGCATTATCAGGTGTAGGCCCATTTGACCAAATTTACCTTGACATCGTTGATGATGAGCAGCCTCTGTCTTCATGTGGTTTCTTGCCCTACGTTTGGCCATCTTTAGGCCATATAGGAGACGCAGGTCGGATGAATCCAGTAAATCGGGAGACGTTAAGAGAGTAAGGTAGCGAAGCGGGGATGGGCCGGCTCTGTTGCAACCTTCTTCTCCACCTGGCGATCATGATGTTTTGGACGGGTAGCGAAACAGGACGGCCCCCGTTTCTCCGCGCGACCACTCGCATTCCGCAAATCGGCCGCCCCAATCCTGAAGCATCCTCCACCGACCCCGGCACCGACCCAACGCCCCAACACACAAGCCAAGACCACGACCCCAACAACCCCCACCCCAAACAGGGTCCGTCCCCGTTTCGATACCCCGTCCCCGTTTCGATACCCGGGGAGTTCAGGCCTGGGGCCTGATGGCAGACAGGCATATCTTTCCGGGGGGTGGGGGTCTGCCGAGTGGTTGGGCGTTAGGCCTTCGCGCGGTGGAAGCCGGCGACCCAGGCCTTGAAGAGGAGCTTGCTGGGGGGGGTGAGCCTGGCGTGGGCGAGGTAGTTTTGGACGAAGCGGTCCAGGCCGTGGGCGGCGAGGGCGGCGCGGTCTTCGTCGTACTTGAGCATGGGGCGGAGGTTGCGGGCGCGTTGGATGGGGTTGAGGGGGAAGGGGAAGGGCCAGACCTCGGAGATGTCGATGAGGCCGAGTTGGCCGTCGGGGCAGACGATGACGTTGTTGAAGTGGACGGCTCGGAAATAGATGCGTTTTTGGTGGAGTTCGGCGAGGAAGCGGGCGTGGTGTTCGAGCAGGGCGTCGCGGGCGGCGGTGTCGTCCTGTGCCATCGCGGCGACGAGCTTGTCGCGGAGGGTTTCGCCTTCGAGGTAGGTGTAGACGACGAGGTCGCGTTTGAGGTGCGGGGCGCGGGCGACCCTGGTCACGTGGACGCAGGGGATCTTGCGTTTGGCGAGGACCCGGGCGGCGTAGGCGAATCGCTTCGCGTAGGGCCAGACGCGGGAGCTCGAGAGCAGGCGTTTGTGCCGAAAGAGCTTGAGGACGGTGCCATCGGCCAGGGCGTAGACCTTGGGCCCGTAGCGGTCTTCGGAGTAGGTCTCCGCCCCGGCGGTCAGGGCTTCGTATTCGGGCAGCGTCAGTGCTTTCACACAAAAATCATACTACCCGAACGCTGTCTTTACAAAGCAATCGGTGTGTTTCGCGGGGTGCATGGGCTTTGCTTTGGTAAGCTACCCGGCCCGGCCGAGCGTCTGACGGCCCCCTCTGGAGGCGACCCGTGATCTACCTGAACAACGCCGCGACGACCTGGCCCAAGCCCGAGCCGGTGTGCAAGGCGATCGACGATGCCGTGCGTCACATGTCGAGCCCGACGCGGACGCACTCGGCCGAGGGTGCCGACACCGCCAACGCGATGGAGGACGCCCGCGCGACGATCGCGTCGTTCCTGGGCATCGACAACCCGTCGCGTTTCGCGATGATGCCGGGCTGCACGTACGCGACCAACGCCGCGATCCAGGGGCTCGACTGGCAGCACGGCGACGCGGCGATCATCTCCGGGCTCGAGCACCACGCGTCGTCGCGCGCGATCCGCCTGGTCGCCGAGCGGCGCGACATCACGTTCCACGTGTCGCCTTACCAGGTCGGCCGGCCGCTCGACCTTGAGTACATCGAGACCAAGCTCAAGGACGGCAACGTCCGAGTGGTGATCTGCACGATGGCGGCGAACGTGACGGGCGAGATCTTGCCCTATGCCGAGCTGACCGCATTGTGCAAGCGCTACGAGACACCGGTGCTGCTGGACGCGGCGCAGTCGGCGGGCATCATCGACTTTAGGGTGCGCGACCTGGACCCCGAGCTGATGGTGTTTGCCGGCCACAAGGGGATGTACGGCCCCACGGGCATCGGCGGGCTGTACGTCAAAGAGGGCTTCCGGCTTGCCCCCTTCGCGGTGGGCGGGACGGGCAAGGACTCGGGCCGACACCCCATGTCGGGCAAGATGCCCAGTGAGTTCGAGGTGGGCACGCACAACGCCATCGGCATCGCGGGCCTCGCAGCGGGGGTGAAGTGGCTCGAAGAAAACGGCGTCGCCAAGGTCCGGCAGCACGAGATGGCGCTGACCAAGCGCTTTATCGAAGGCCTCGACGATGTGCCCGGGGCGCATGTCTACGGCGTCAAAGACTGCGAGCAGAAGGTCGCGGTCGTGTCATGCAACTTCGGCGAACGCGACCCCAAGCAGGTCGCGGCCTACCTCTCCGAACAGCACGAGGTCGCGACCCGTGCGGGGTACCACTGCTCGCCGCTCGCGCATGAATCGATCGGCACCCTGCCGGGCCCGGGGACGATCCGCTTCGGATTTGGGTACTTCAACACGGAAGACGAAGTGGACCAGGTGCTGTCACATCTCAAGGCGATGCAGACCGCTGCGGTGTAAATGGGAATGCCTCACGCAGAGGCGCGAAGACGCAGAGAAAGGCAGTCTGAGGAAGGCAAGGAGTTAGGTAGGGGAGAAGATGCCAGATGCTTCTTCTTGCCTGAGCCGGCTCCAGCATTCTTGACTTTGTGCCTTCCTTAGACTGCCTTGGCTCCCCCCGCTTCGCGTCTTTGCGCCTTTGCGTGAGGCGATTGCTTATCACCGCTACACTGCTCGCTTGACCTCTTTTGCTGTTGCCATCTTGATCGTGACGGGCCTGGTCGCCGGGCTGCTGGCGGGGCTCTTGGGCATCGGCGGCAGCGTCATCATGATCCCGGTCATCAACGTCGGGCTCGGCGCGGACTACCACCTCGCGCAGGCCGCCGCGATGTGTGTCAACGTGCTGGTCGCGGTCCCGGCATTCATTAAGCACTACAAAAAACGCGCGATCCGATTTGATGTCTCCGGGCGGATGCTGCCCGGCGCGCTCGTCGCGATCGTCGTCGGTGTCATGCTCAGCAACAAGCTGGATGGCGATGTGCTCGAACGCATCTTCGGGGTGTTCCTGCTTTATGCCGTGTACATCAATGCACGCAAGCTCATGCAAAACCGCAAGGCCCTGGGCGACGAGGAGGAGGAAGGCGCGACCCATGCCGACTGGCTTCGATGCAGCATCATCGGTGTTACCGTCGGCCTCGCGGCGGGCTTGCTGGGCATCGGCGGGGGCGTGATCGCGGTCGCGTTGATCCATCGCTTCTGCAACCTGCCGCTGCGTAACAGTGTCGCGGTGAGTTCGACCGTGATGTGCCTGACCGCGCCGGTCGGCGCGGCACGGAAGCTCATGGGGCTCAACGACCTGCACCACCCGCCGATGGGTGGATTGCCCGTCGATGCGCAGACCGCCCTGCTCGTGGCGGCCGTCCTCGCAAGCACCGCGATCGCGGCGAGCTATGTCGGGGCGCACCTAACGCACAAGCTGCCCGTGGTCTGGGTACGCGCAGTGTTCACAGTGCTGCTGGTGGTCGCGTGTGTGAAGATGTTGGTTGGGTGAGCGTGGAACGAGTGGCTGCACTGCTTGGGTGCATGTCGGGTATCGCTCGCGGGCACGCTCCACCCACCCTACGGGGATCGTTCTAAATCCCGCTGCCGCCGTGGAACTCGAAGTTCACGGGGCGGTAGACCCGGGCGCCGGGCTTGGCGGGGTCGTACATCGCCATCTCGCGCAGGGGCGGGGAGTAGATGTGCATCGTGACGAGGTCCTGGCCCGGGGCTTCCATATTGCTGATCTCGTGGATGTCGTGGTCGACCGAGGCGCACATCCCGCCGAACTGCATGGCCCGGACGTCTTTCGGGATGACCTGGCCGCAGGGCGTTTCGCGGTAGCGGACTTCGGTGAGCGTGCCCCGGAGGACTTTGACGCCGCAGACGGAGTGGGCGTGGTCGTGGATGGGGCTGCGTTGGCCGGACTTCCAGCACAGGAGCAGGACTTCGTACATCGGGCCTTCGACGACGAGGTTTCGGCGGTAGTCGTGCTCGTCGAAGACGACGTACTCCTTGAGGTCGTCGAGGGTCAGGCCGTCGAGTTCTCCCAGGGCCTGCGCAAGGCGCTGCGCGTCGGCCCGCTGGTCGGCCAGGGAGTCGAGGTAGCTCAACAGGGGCGTCAGCTTGTGGGTCAGGGTCGTCGACATCGTGTACATCCTAGGCCTTAGTCTACCTGATCGCGTGTCGTTTTCGAAACCCGGACGGGTTGTTTGGCGGGTGGCGAGCGGGGGTGTAAGCGGCCGCCGGTTTGCCCGTCTGGGTGTGGGCGGGCCCGTCGCGGGCGGGGTGTTAGGGGTATCTACCGTGCACGATTCGGCGATGCCACTGACAGCATTATGCTTGTGACGGTATATTCTCACTTCCTTCTAACCATGCCTGCTCCCCTTCGTGAGATTTTCAATGGAATCAACCTCGTCTTCGACACTAGGCGTCAACGTCCGGCTCTCGGCCATGATGTTTTTGGAGTTCTTTGTTTGGGGGGCGTGGTATGTCACCATGGGTCCGTACATGGCGGCGAATGACATGTCTGACCAGATCGGCAACGCCTACTCGGTGGGCCCGGTCGCAGCCATCATCGCGCCGTTCTTCCTAGGCCTGATTGCCGACCGCTTCTTCCGCTCCGAACACGTGCTGGCGGCGCTAATGTTCTTGGCAGGCGGGTTGATGTTCGTGGCACCGTTTGTAACCGGCTGGGCCTTCATCGCGGTGATCTTCGCCCACATGCTCTGTTTCATGCCGACACTTGGCCTGACCAACACCGTCGCGTTCCATAACATCCTGAAGCCCGAGTCTTGGTTCCCGATCATCCGTGTCCTAGGCACGATTGGCTGGATCGTCGCGGGCTTTGTCATCTCGGGCCTTGCGTTCGACACGAGCGGCAACATGTTTTTTGTCAGCGGCGGTGCCTGCATCGTGCTTGGCATCTATGCCTTGTCCCTCCCGACCACCCCCCCCCCCATGAAGGGCGAGCCGGTGTCGGTCGGCTCGATCATCGGACTCGACTCAATCAAGCTGCTCAAGCAGCCGCCCTTCTTGGTCTTCATTATCGCATCGATGCTGGTCTGCATCCCCCTGGCGGCGTACTACGCATATGCGGGAACATATGTCGGAGCTTCGGGCGCGTTTGCGAACGATGAAGGCGTCACGGCAGTGGGCTTCTACATGAGTTTTGGCCAAATGTCCGAGGTCCTCTTTATGCTCATCATGCCACTGTGTTTCGCACGGCTGGGTGTGAAGTGGATGCTGCTCATCGGCATGGGGGCCTGGGTCCTGCGGTACGGCTTGTTCTCCAGCGCCGCCGGTACCGAGGGTTCTTCCGCGATGATTATGATCCTCGGCGGCATCCTGTTGCATGGTATCTGTTACGACTTCTTCTTCGTGACCGGCCAGATATACACCGACCGCAAAGCCGGGCCTAAGATCCGCGGCCAGGCCCAGGGCTTCCTTGTCTTGGTAACCCAGGGCATCGGCATGTTGATCGGCGCTCAGATCGCGGGCAAGCTCTTCGCCGCAAACACCACCGTGACCGACGCGGGCGATGTGATCGATTGGGGCGCATTCTGGCTGATCCCGTGCATCATGGCGGGCGTGATCGCGGTGCTCTTCCTAGCACTGTTCTGGGACCGCACAAAAAAGGACGATGTTGACGCCGACGACCTCGCGGGTGGCGCAGTCCAAGAAACCGCGGTATAGACAACCTCAACCACAAACTACCCCCCAACCCTGCCGCCTGGCGGGGTTGTTTTTTGCGCGTTTGCCGGCGTTCGCTGCGCGGATGGCCTGCCCCCCGGCGGCGGGCGGGCAAGGCCTCAATCGCGTGTTTTAGCGTTTTTACCACGCGGTGTAAGGTCGGGGCGTTGGGCGACGTTAATGGTTCGTAGGTGCTGGCGGCTGCATGGGGGTTGCGGTACGCTTGGGCCTGTTGTCTTGATTCAGTACACCCAAAAAAGAGGAATACCCATGCCCGAGACGAACGACACACCCGCCGCCGCCGAGTCGGCCAAGACCGCCGCCGGGGGCGCGACCCGACGGACCTTTATCAAGGGCACCACCGCGGCGGGCATCACCGCGGCGCTCGCGTCCACGGGCATCGGCTCGACCGCGTTTGCCCAGGGCGACGACACGGTCAAGGTCGGGCTGGTCGGCTGCGGCGGACGCGGCACCGGCGCGGCCTTCAACGCCATCGAGGCGTCGTCGGGCGTCGTCCTCTCTGCCATGGGCGACCTCTACGAAGACCGCCTCAACGGCAGCGCCAACAACCTCCAGCAGAACGTCGGCGCCGCCTACCAGGTCGGCAACAACAAGTTCGCCGGCTGGGACGCGTACCAGCAGGTCATCAACAGCGACGTCGACCTGTGCATCTTCGCGACCCCGCCGCAGTTCCGCCCGACACAGGTCAAGGCCGCGGTCGAAGCCGGCAAGCACGTCTTCTTCGAGAAGCCCGTCGCCGTCGACCCCGCCGGCTGCCGGACGATCATGGAGGCCGGCGACCTCGCGCTCGAGAACGGCATCGGCATGGTCTGTGGCACGCAGCGTCGGCACCAGAAGGGCTACGTCGACGCGATGGCCGCCATCCACGACGGCGCGATCGGCGAAGTCATCGGCGCCCAGGTCTTCTGGCAGCAGGGCGGGCTCTGGAACCGCGGCCGACAGGACGACTGGACCAACCTCGACTGGCAATTGCGCAACTGGCTCTACTTCACCTGGCTCTCGGGCGACCACATCGTCGAGCAGCACGTCCACAACATCGACGTCGCCCTCTGGGCCTTCCAGGACCAGGCCCCGCAGAAGGCCTACGGCAACGGCGGACGCCAGCAACGCACCGGCGAAGAATGGGGCCACGGCAACGACCACTTCTCCCTCCAGATCATGATGCCCGGCTACGGCCGAATGATTAACTCGCACTGCCGACAGATCCCCGGCTGCGACAACTACGTCGGCGAAGAAATCATCGGCACCAACGGCTACGCACGCATGGGCGGCACCTCCACTCTCGTCGACCTCGACGGCGAGCGCGTCGCGCAGTTCTCCGGCGGTCGCGACCCCTACGTCCAGGAACACGCCGACCTCGTCGCCTCCTTCCGTGCGGGCGAACCGCTCAACGAAGCCCACCGCATCGCACAGACCACCCTCACCGCCATCATCGCCCGCGAGGCCGCGTACTCGGGCAAGAACATCGACTACAACTGGGCCCTCAACGAATCCAACCTCAAGCTGGGCCCCGGCAACGCGCCCGACTGCTACACCAGCGGGTTCACCCAGGCGCACATCGAGAATGCCGCCGACCTCCCCACCCCGCCGGTCTACACCCCCGGCGCGTATCAGATGCCCTGACCGTGGCGTCCCTCGTATGACACGCATCCTCCAAGCGGGTCCGTGCCGGTTCGCCGGCGCGGGCCCGTTTTTTTGAACCGCTTGCGGCTTCGCGCGTCCTCTGATCTTCGCGCTAAGCCGCAAGCGGCCCCGCTAAAATCTGACTCAAACACTTCCCAAGGAGCCCGATGATGAAACGACGTGAGTTTATTGCCACCAGCGCCGCCGCCGCCGCGTCGCTCACCGCGACCGGATCGGTCGCCGCCGCGACACAACCCAAGCAGGACGCCGACCGATCGGGCGGGTTCAAGCTCAAGTACGCGCCGCACTTTGGCATGTTCCGCCACCACGCGGGCGACGACCTGGTTGACCAGCTCAAGTTCGCCGCCGACGAGGGCTTCACCGCGTGGGAGGACAACGGCATGCCCGGGCGCTCGGTCCAAGACCAGGAGCGCTGCGGCCAGGCGATGCGCGATCTGGGCATGACCATGGGTGTGTTTGTCGCGTACTCGGGCTTTGGCCGAGAGGACTTCGTGCTCAACACGTCCAACGAGTTCCAGGACAACCTCCGCCGACACATGACCGCGATGCTCGACGTCGCCCAGCGTGTCAACGCGAAGTGGTGCACCGTGGTCCCCGCGAACTTCACGACGCGCATCGAGCAGGACTACCAGACCGCCAACTGCATCGAGAACCTCAAGGTCATGGCCGAGGTCTGCGAGCCGTCCGGGCTGACGATGGTGCTCGAGCCGCTCAACTGGTGGCGCGACCACCCGGGCCTGTTCCTCACGCAGGTCCCGCAGGCCTACCTCATCTGCAAGGGGGTCGGCTCGCCGTCGTGCAAGATCCTCGACGACCTCTACCACCAGCAGATCAGCGAAGGCAACCTCATCCCCAACCTCGACCACGCGTGGGACGAGATCGCCTACATCCAGGTCGGCGACAACCCCGGCCGAAAGGAACCCACCACCGGCGAGATCAACTACAAAAACGTCTTCCGCCACCTGCACCGCAAGGGCTACACCGGCGTCGTCGGCATGGAGCACGGCAACAGCCAGGGCGGACTCGAGGGCGAGCGGCGGGTGATCGATGCGTACAAGGAAGTGGATGCGTTTGAGTAGCGAAGCGGTTGAAAAAAATGCGTGCCGTACTGGCGCACATTGATCCCCAAGCCCACGGCTTGCCGTCCGCGGTACGCCGTAGGTTTTCGCGGCATGCACCACCGGCTCCACCCGCATCAGCGACCGCACTTGCCGTGGTGATTGATCGGCATGAAACAAAAACACCCGCGCCGGGTGGGCGCGGGTGTTTCTTTTCGATGGGTTGTCGTACGACTTAGCGGAGCTCGTAGGTGCCGGGGACGGGGACCTTACTGTAGTCGTAGGTCTTCTGCTGGCCGTCGGCCTCGACGGTGACGGTCTGGTTGACGTCGCCCGCGACGAAGGGCGGGACGTCGGGACGCAGCTTGAGCTGCGACTGGTTGGCCATCCAGTTGAAGTCGACGAACTTGCCGCTGTAGGCGGACTCACGGCCGATGACGGCGGTGAGCGAGGAGTCGGCACATTCCTGGATTTCCTGGATCGGGTTGCCGTTCTCGATGGACTCGAGCAGGGCCTTGTGCTCCTCGACGTAGGGCTCGTTGTTGCCCGAGCGGCCGGCGTTGCGGCCCAGCTCGTTGCCGTCGTGGTCGCGGGCGATCCATCGGGTCCGGCCGGGGTTGGGCTGGATGTCCATGACGCCCTGGGTGCCGACGAAGCGGTTTTCGACGCGGTTGTCGCAGCCGGGGTACTGCCGCGCCATGAAGGAGCAGCGGGCACCGTTGGCGTAGTCGTAGTGGACCGAGAAGTGGTCGTAGACATTGCCGTAGTCGGGCTGGTTGCGTGCGATGCGTCCGCCCGAGGCGTAGCAGCGGGCGGGCGGGCCGCCCATGGCCCAGTTGATCGCGTCGATGTTGTGGACCGACTGCTCGGCGATGAGGTCGCCCGAGAGCCAGGTGAAGTACAGCCAGTTGCGCATCTGGTACTCCATCTCGCTCCACGGCGCATCGGCGGGGCCGCGGCCCCGGTGCCACAGCGTGCCGGCACAGTAGTAGGCGTAGGCGGAGGTGACGTCGCCGATCAGCCCGTCCTGGAGCTGTTCGATCGCGTCGGCGTAGGAGTTCTCCCGGCGGTACTGCGTGCCGGTGACGATCGCGAGGTTGTTGTTCTCGGCCACACCGCCCGACGCCAGCACACTGCGGTAGGTGTCCGCGTCAACACACACGGGCTTCTCGACGAAGCTGTGCTTGCCGTTCTTCACGGCCTCGGCCAGGGTCAGGTAGCGTAGGCCGGGCGGGGTCGTCTGGATCACGATGTCCACACCTTCGTGGGCACAGACACCCTTGTACGCATCGAAGCCGGTGAACTGGCTGTCCTCGTCGACCTTGATCTTGTCGCCCCAGTTCTGCTGGAGGTTGGCGAGCGAGCCGCTCAGGCGGTCCTCGGCCAGGTCGCCCATGGCGCGGAGCTCGACATCGATGCCGAGCTCTTCCGCGGCCTGGAGGTGGTTGAAGATCGCGCCGGTGCCCCGGCCGCCCGAGCCAACAATACCCAGGCCGTAGGTCCGGCCGCTGCCCTGCGCGTAGGCGCTGCGGGTGATCATGGGGATGGAAGAAGCCGCGGCCACGGCGCCGAGCGCCGCGCTGGTCTTCACAAAGCCGCGCCGTGTGACGCCGGTTTTCTTGCTGTCGTCGGGAGTGCTAGGAGTACTCATGGTCGGTCCAATCTTTCTTTGCTAGTGGAAACCACCCTTACGTGGGCATCAATCATACAAAACCGCGTCGGCCAAGGTTCAGCCGATCGCAAAAACACGCTCCATCTGTTCACGCACGGTGATAAGCCGGGCAAGCCCCCCACCGCCGACCTCGGCCGTCAACCAGCCGTGGAAGTTCACCTCGTCCAGCGCCTGACGCACCTCGCCCCAGGGCAGGTCGCCTTCGCCGATCTCCGCCCAGTTGTTGTTCGCCCGGCTGTAGCCCTTGACGTCGAACTTCACCGCGCGGTGGCCAAACGTCCGGACCCAGTCGGCCGGGTTGCCGTACTTCCAGTGGTTGCCCAGGTCGTGGTACATCCCCACCCATGGGCTATTGAACGCATCGACATACGCGGCCCAGCGGTCGGCGGACTGCTCCGGGCCCTGGTCGTGCTCATAGAACATCCGGTTCCAGACATTCTCAAACAGGATGCGCTGCCCCAGCGACGCGGCCAGGGGGAGTGCCTTGCTGATCCATTCAACGCTGCGTTCGACCGTTTCGGTTTCACTGCCGTCGCCCCCCGCGCCGGGCACGAGCAGCACCGCGCTGCCCCCCGCCGCGTGCGACACACGGATGCAGTGCATCAGGTTGTCCAGCGCGGCCTGGCGCTCGGCCTGGTTCGCGCTCGTAAAACGCTGCTGCCAGTGCGCGTGGTTGATCGCATTGTGGACGAACACGCCCGACTCAGCCACGGCCAGCCGCGCCTCCGCCGGCGTAAACGAACCCGCCTCGTCCAGGTCCACCCCGTCAAAGCCCGCCTCGCCCGCCAGCGACAGACGATTCGCCAGCGTCAACGGCCGACCCGCGAGCTCCTTGGTCACCATCGACAGCTTGCACGACAGCAGCAGACGCTTGCCCTCGGGCGGCGTCACCGCCCGGCCCGGGACCACATCCTGCGCTTCAGCCATCGCAGGCCCGCTGCTCATCACCGCGGGCAGCGCCGCCGCCCCGGCCGCGAGACCGGTCGCCATGAACGCGCGACGGCTGAACGCCGAGCCCTTCGACGCTCCCGCGTCGTCCTGCCTTGCCGTGTCCTGAGCTGCCTGGGGTTCTTGCATCTTTTTCTCTATCCGATTCTGTCGGCGACAAAACATCCGCACCGCCCCCGGCGCGAGCCGTGAAAGGATCACGAATCATAACAAACCTGCCCTCACCTACGCGGTCGCGGGCAAGGAAAGACAGGACGATTTTCGGGTCTAAGGGATTACAGCAGGCCGTGCACACGAGTGAAAAACTAGCCCCCGCGCTGGGCCATCTCCCGAGCCGGCGTGCGGCTAGTGGCGCAACGCGCAATGCAAAAGGCCGGGCACATCAGCGCCCGGCCCCGCTCTTTGGTTAAAAAAACCACGCCTCGCAGACGGAACCCACGGGGCGTGGCGGAGGAGAAAAGACTCTTTTCAGCGGGCGGAAACGGTCGCCCCAACTCGAAACATTCTAGGCCTATCAAGCGAATCGGGACGTTATTCAGAATCGTTCAGACCGGCCTTGCGTTCGGCCGACGCGGGGTGTCCCGTGTTCATTCACGGTGAGTATCTTACCTAAGTTCACATTTCAGTGGGCCCAAGTCAACTCTTTTTCTTGAATTTCGTTGTATCAGCGGCCCATTGCGGTTTGTATCGGACCCAGGCCTTCCCATGTCCTATGCGCGTGGTATCGGCAGATTTCTTCAGATGCTGCCAAAATTTTCCCCCTATTTTTACACGACCCGCCCACAACGGCGAATAAACGCGTTTTCCAGACCCGATAAAGGTGAAAAACCCCAGCCCCGCTTTGGGCGGGGCTGGGGCTATAATAGTGCCAGCCAGCGGAGTGGCCGTCACAAGGACGGCATGACTGGGCGTGGTCGAGGCCGAAGCTTCTGATCACTGATGCAATCAGTCTGACGTGCTTGGGGACCATCCTTGGTCCCGTGGGCACACCTTCGCGGCCGTCGATGCGTTGGGCCGAGAATCCGTTCGGCTCCGCTGGTTTCTGGGTGCGGCAGATGGGCTCGTCCAAGCCCATGCTGCCGCTTTTTCTTTGGCCGCTCAGCGTTTTTCCCGCTGAAACAGCCCTCAACTGCGATCCGTCGCTACGCTCCGGCACGATCCTTGCGCCGGCCTATCAACATTCTCGGGTTCACCAAGACACCCGGGTTATCCGCCAACTTCGCGTCGAGCTTCGCCTGCCAGGCGACCTTGTCGCGGATCTTCAGGTGGTCACCCGCACCGGTCAGCGCGACCTCGCCGCTCAATCCGGTCCGCTCGAGCAGGTGGTCGGGCAGCTTCGCCCGGCCGGCCTTGTCGAGCTCGATGTCCTGCGACATCCCGTGGAACAAGTCCTCGTATTCCAGAAGTTCTTCAGGGTCCAGCCCCGAGTTCCTCAATTCTTCCGACAGCCGTTCGTAGCCGGCCTCCGTGTACAGGGCGATCGTCTCTTCCCCAGCCAGCACGGCGTAGAGCACGATGGGTCCATCGCCTTGCCCGTCGCCTCGTTCAAGCTCCCGCTGGAGCTTGCGTCGGATGCCCGACGGGATGGCGATGCGGTTCTTGGCATCAATCGCGTGCTCGTAGCTGCCGGTAAAGACCAAGGAGAAGTGCCCCTCTGTTGAGAGGAACTATAAACCGACCGCCCCCACAACGCAACACTTCACACCACACTCGCGACCCTTTTTCAATTCAGCCCGATTACAGCCGACCTAAAACCAACACAAAGCACTGCAATTACCTAGTTTACTTCGATGTTCGAACCTTGTTCGATGCCTATCCATCCCATCGGCGAATCCACCCCTTTTCCGCCAATAGGGTCCAATAATGTGTATAACGCGTTGAAAAACTGGCGTGAATCTGGGCAGACTGCGGGGGCGGGGAGGAAGTCGTCGCAAGGCAAACCCTCCTCCGCTCTACATGACACCTCGCATGCCCCCGAACATCGTCCAGTACCGGCCGTGGATGACAGCAAACATGCAGCAGCAGGCGACAATGACCCAGGCCACCATCGCGACGTGCAGCCCAACACGCCAGCGCGAGGCCGACGCCGTGACCGCCAGCAATGCCATATACCCGCACCACACCACCGCGAAGCCGCCTAGCCCGGCACGCATCCCCAACAGCATGCCTTGCTTGTAATCGATGCCATGCAGCTCAACCAGCGACCGCATATGCATCACACACGCCCCCGCGAGCACACACATCAGTCCCAATACCGCCGACGACACAATCGCCCAGAACCTGAAGCCCGGCGGTGCCCCTCCGATCTGAATAGACATCACAACAACCTCACGCCACCACAACAATGGGCCCCACAGACCTGATCGTATCCCCCAACCGATTCGACACCAAGAAAAACCCACGAAACACATCCTGCAACGTCCGCCGACCTCCCGCTACACTCTTGCCCATGAGCGACCCCACCCCGCAGGACGCGCCGCCACCCGCCGACCTCGCGACCTTCGACGCCATCGGCGGGGCGATGCAGCAGCTCCGCGCCGCGCTGGGCACCGTCATCGTCGGGCAGGACGACACCATCGAACTCCTCCTGTGCGCCCTGCTCTGCCGGGGCCACGTCCTGGTCGTCGGCGTCCCGGGCCTGGCCAAGACACTCCTGGTCCGCACCCTTGCCCAGGCGGTCGGCCTCGACTTCAGCCGGATCCAGTTCACCCCGGACATGATGCCCAGCGACATCCTCGGCACCGAGCTCATCCAGGAAGACGAGCAGGGCGAACGGCACCTCCGCTTTGTCAAGGGTCCGGTCTTCGCCCAGCTCATCCTGGCCGACGAGATCAACCGCACGCCGCCCAAGACGCAGAGCGCGTTGCTCGAGGCCATGGCCGAGCACCAGGTCACCTGCGCGGGCAAGACGATGCGGCTGGATGAGCCCTTCGTCGTCGTCGCGACGCAGAACCCCATCGAGCAGGAGGGCACGTACCCACTGCCCGAGGCACAGCTCGACCGGTTCATGTTCGCGCTCGATGTCGGCTACCCATCGCTGGAGGAGGAGAAGACGATCGTCGCACAGACCCCGCGGATCGCGGACGCGTCGACGAAGGTTCGGCCGGTGGTCGACCGCGAGGCGCTGCTGCGTTTTGCCGACGCCGTGTGGCGGATGCCGGTCAGCGCACACGTCGTGGACTACGCGGTCCGGCTGGCGCGGGCGACCCGGCCCGACGACAGCGAAGCGCCCAAGAGCGTCCGGGAGTACGTCGGCTGGGGCGCAGGCCCCCGCGCGGGGCAAGCGCTCATCCACGGCGCCAAAGCCCTGGCCGCGATGGCGGGCGAGCCGACACCGACCGTCGTACACGCCAAGCGGATCGCCTCGGCCGTGCTGCGTCACCGCGTGCTGACCAACTACGCCGCCGCGGGCGACGATGTCGGCCCGGACCGTATCGTGCAGGCCGTCCTCGAGACCGTCCAGCCCGACCGGTATGCGTAGCGCATCAAAAAAAGCCGCTTGCGGCTTAGCGGGAGTGATGCGCTAAGCCGCAAGCGGCGCGTATTTTCAGGTCTGGTGAGTCGGTGGGTCCGCGTTTAGCGCATCACGTCCGTCTCTTCTTCGAGACGGATGGACTGCCGCTGGGGGTTGCGGATCGTGCCGGGGGTGGAGAAGCGGAGCATGCGGTTGCGGCGGAGGTAGATCGGCCGGGTCTCGGGCTCGCCGTCGGCGTTGAGGACGGGCTCCCCGGTGCGGGGGTTGGTGACAGGCTCGGTCATCGGCTCGCCGGTGACGGGATGGGGGATGGTGCAGGTTTCGCCGTAGATGCCGGCGATGAAGACGGTGAACTCATCGACGTCGTCTTCGGAGACGGGCCAGATCGCGACGCTTTCCTTGATGTAGTCTTCGCCGGGCAGCATGTTGCCGGGGACCTGGGCGGGCGACTCGAGCAGGTCGTTGCGGAGCAGGCGTTTGATAGCGGGGAAGACGCGGGGGCTGATGTTGCGGTTGGCGTGCTGGATGCCGCCGCGGTCGTCGGCGATGATGATGTCGGGGATGAAGAGGATGGATTCGCGGTTGTTGTTGCGGATGCGTGGGTCGTTGAGGACCTGGTAGGTCATGTACCAGTACCACTGCGTGCTGCCGTCGGGCATTTCGATGGCGATGGTGCGGGGGGTGTCGTAGGTGAAGGTGAGCATCCACGACGAGGTGACCAGCTCGGGCTCGGGCACGCCGGAGCTCTTTTCTTCCTGAGCCGACACGGGCGTGAGCGTGGAGAACGAGCAGCCGGCAACCAACAACATCGCGAGCAGAATACGCTTCATCTTCAATTCACCGTGGGTTTTATGGAATTCGAGCAGGCCACACCTTGCTACGCGGTGGGTCCATTGTACGATCAGCCCGCTGGGGGTCAATCCTCACCCCAAGATTGCACGATAGATCACGCCTGGGCCAGCCCCGGGCCTCAAAAAACGCCGTTTTTCCCCGTGCATCCACGAGTGATCCCCGATCACCCCACCCCGCACGGGCTGATCACCGATCACCCGTCGCCCGGAACCGCGCTCATGGCCAGCCTCACCGACCTCCCACGCCCCAGCCCCGCCGGCGACGATGGGCTGTACCTGGGCCTCGCCCCCCAGGAACGCCGACGGGCCGCGCTGGCGCAGCTCCTCACCGGCCGACCCCGCGAGGACGACCCGGCCGTCCTCCACTTCGAGCAGTTCGCCCGGGACCAGAAGCTCAACACCGACAAGGTCTGGGTCGCTTGCTCGGGGGGGCCTGGCGGGCGGATCCTCGCGGCGGTGCTCGTCGTGCCCAACGCCGGGGGCACCGCGATGCTCTTCGCCGGCTCCGCCGCGGGCTGGCATGACCACACGATCGCCCAGCGCCTCATCGAACGCGCCTGCGCCCCGGAAGAAAACCCCGGGGTCTACGTCGTCCAGGCTCTGCTCGACCCCGGCCAGGTCCTCGAAGGACGCGTCCTTGAGCAGGCGGGCATGACCAAACTCGCCAAGCTCGTCTATATGCAGTGCGCGACCGACCCCCGCGACCACCGTATCGCCCTGCCCACGACGCTGGGCCGGGCCCCCGTGACGGCCTACCGGGGCGACGACGAGCACATGCCCCGCTTCCACCGAGCCGTCGAGGCCAGCTACGAGGACACCCTCGACTGCCCGGGCCTGCTCGGGCTTCGCCCCATCGAGCAGGTCGTCGCGGGCCACCGCGCCACCGGCCGATTCTCCCCCGCGCTCTGGCACGCGTTCTTCGACGCAGAGGACCGGCCCGTCGCGGTGCTGCTGCTCGCAGAGGTCTCGCAGGGCGGCTCGCACGAGGTCGTGTACCTCGGCGTCGCCAAGCCCTACCGCGGCCGGGGCGTGGGCAGCCAACTCATGGCCTACGCCCTGTCCACCACGACGCGTTACCGCGGCGACCGCCTCTTCCTCGCCGTCGACGACCGCAACGAGCCGGCCGTCCGGCTGTACCACGGCCTGGGCTTCCGCGCGACAACGCGCAAGCTCGCGTACATCCTGCCGCGCTGAATCGCATACGCCATTTGCCTTACGCCCAACCCGACGCGCAGCGCCGCGCGATCTCTTGCGCATGGACACGTGCAATAGGTCTCTCGCCACACGCAGCGCGTCGCACACGAATCATGCACATGCGCGGCGCGATTTGACACGCGCATCGCGCCGCATGAACAGCGCGCTCTCACACACACATCACGCGCGAGCGCAACACAACTAAGAAACGCAAACAACGCGACTTGCGACGATGCGCAGCGCGACACGCGCACTAAAACACGGCAGGCCCTGCCGCAAGGGGTGCGCGTTTTTCGCCTAAATACCAGTGTTTTCTTTTCCACACGTTGTTCGATGGCGTAAGCAACGCGCTAAAAAAATTTTTCGCATGTAACGCCCTGATAAACAACGATTCGACACGCCGCGCGCAAAAATTCATGTCCCAAGCGGTTGAAGTGCGCCGCAAACTTCCTATCTTGTTGAACGTCGGCAATGGATTCTGCCGGCCCGCACAACACACGCGGACGCGACGCCTCGCGGGCACAACGCCCCTCGCCAACACCCCACGACCGGGACGGCGAGCCCAGCCGGGAGCAGGCCCACAAGCGACCGTCGTCTCTCACCGTGCGGATCGTGGGACGGACCCAACTCGATCCCGGCGGCGCGCCACCACGCACCGCCCCATCAGGACTCACTCGGCCCGATCAGGGGTCGTGTCGATATCTAACGCGAGGACTCTACCAGTGGCCACGTCAACTCCGGTGAAAGCGATCGCTGCGCGCGTTGCACAGCACGTCGAGCAAACGCTCGGTCAACAGAAGTACGCGACCTGGTTCGGGCACAGCGCCCGGTTCCAATTTGAAGACGAGGACCAGACCCTCGTGATCGCTGTGCCCAATCGCTTCCTGGCCGACGGCATCACCAAGCGCTTCCGCTCGACGCTGGAAGACGCGCTGCACCAGGAAGCGGCCCAGGCGGCGCTCGCCATCCGCGTCCAGCCCGAGCCGTGCCACACCGCGGGCCCCTCGACCGACGATCCCGCGACCGCCGCCGGGCAAGCCGTCACCCGTCCCGCGCCGGCCCGGGTCGCCACGGCCCGGCCGGTGGCCGCCCCACGCAAGAAGCCGGCCGGGTCCGCCTACCGCCACCGCCTGGACCGCTTCATCGATGGCCCGAGCAACAAGCTCGCCCTCGCCGCCGCCAAACGCCTGGCCGACCTCGACGACCCCACCGCCAGCCACCCGCTGTTCCTCCACGGCATCTGCGGCGTGGGCAAGACCCACCTGCTCCAAGGCATCTGCAACGCGACCCTCGCCCTCCGCCCCGACGCGAAGGTCGTCTACCTCACCGGCGAACAGTTCGCCAACCAGTACATCACCGCCGTGCGTCAGGGCAAGCTCGACGCGTTCCGCAAGCACATCCGCCGGCTCGACCTGCTCGCGATCGACGACATCCAGTTCATCGCCAGCCGGGAGAAGACCCAGCAGGAGTTCCTGCACTGCTTCGAGGAGAACGAGCTGGGCGGCGCCCGCGTGGTCTTGGCCAGCGACCACCACCCGCGCGACATCGAGATGTTCAGCGACGCGCTGGTCTCGCGCTGCGTGCGTGGGCTGGTCGTCGAGATGACCGAGCCCGACCCCGTGACACGCAAGGCCATCATCGCCGAGCTCGCGCATCGCCGGGGCCTGGTCCTTCAGCCGGCCGTCATCGACCTGCTCGCCGAGCGCTACGACGGCTCGGTCCGCGAAATCGAGGGCGCGCTGGCCAAGCTGCACGCACTGGCCTCGCTCACCGATCAGCCCGAACGCCGCAGCCCGGCCCAGCTCATCAACGTCAGCCGAGCGCTGCTCGAACAGCTCCCCGAACTCGCCCAGCCCAAGGTGCGTCGTCCCGTGAAGTTCACCGAGATCACCCGCGTCGTCTGCGACCGCCTCATGCTTGAGCCCGTCCAACTCACCGGCTCGTCGCGCAACAAACAGGTCGTCCTCGCCCGCTCGCTGGTCGTCCACCTCGCGCGGGAGCTGACACCGATGAGCTACCCCGAGATCGCCCACGCGATGGGACGCAAGACCCACTCGACGGTGATCACCGCCTGCCAGCGCATGACCCGCCTGCTCGAAGCCGACGCCCCGCTGCTGCTGCCCGGCGGCGCGGGCCAGACCACCCCGAGCACGCTCGCCGCCTCGCTCCGCCGTGAACTGCTCCGCGCCGGTTGAGACACATATCCCACGCACAGATGCAATGACCGTCGGAGCAATCGAACCACAGATGAACGCGGGTAAACACCGATCGCCCCGTGATCTCAGTTACCCAACCCTACCTTGATCTGCGTCCATCTGCGGATCCTTCTTCCTGCCTCTCCGCGTCTTTGCGTGAGGCATCCGACAGTCATTAACGACACCGCCCCGCGTCTTGGAACGCGGGGCGGTCTCAATGGGCAGTGTTGGATTCGAACCAACGTAGGCGTAAGCCAGCGGAGTTACAGTCCGCTCCATTTGGCCGCTCTGGCAACTACCCGTCGGGTCCCGCCGGTGGCGGCGAGCGGGGCATTGAACCATGACAAAGCCGAAACGTCAACCGCAACACCTGTCGGTTTGGCGTCGGCTGACCCTTCGATCTCCAAAACCTAGCTGTTCCCTAACGAAAACCCGTTGCCTTTCGCGTTTTCACCCGTTAGGATTCTTCAGACCCTTTCCCCGTGTTTTTGCGACGAAAACCGATGGACGCCACCACCACCGCCCTCAACGAGCATGTGCTGGTCCTCAACAAGATGTGGATGGCGGTACGTGTGATCGATGCCCGCAGGGCGTTCTCGATGCTGCTCAGCGGGCTGGCCGAGGCGATTCGCGTGGATGATGGCTCGTACACGGGCTACGACTTTGCGGACTGGACCGACCTCTCCCGGGCGCAGCGTCGGCTGTTTCCCGAAGGCCAGGCCCAGGGCCAAGGGGCGTTGCCGGGGGAGCGGCCCAGCGATTCGACAACGCCCGAAGTAGAAGACCCCTACGCGTGGGTGCGGACGGTGCGCATGCAGCTCGCGGTGCCCAAGGTGATCCGCCTGCTGGGCTACGACAAGCTGCCGCGCACGGGCGTGAAGCTCAACCGCCGTAACATCTTCGCGCGTGACCACAACCACTGCCAGTACTGCCGACGCAAGTTCCCGATGACCGAGCTCTCCCTCGACCACGTGGTCCCCCGGAGCCAGGGCGGGGGCACGTCGTGGGAAAACCTCGTCTGCTGCTGCGTGAAGTGCAACACCAAGAAGGGCGGCCGAACCCCCAAGCAGGCGCAGATGCCCCTCGCCAAGAAGCCGGTCCGGCCCAAGACCAACCCGGTCCTGTCGATCCGCATCGGCAAGGGCAAGTACAAAAGCTGGAAGGCCTTCCTCGACAACGCCTACTGGTCGGTGGAGCTGAAGTAACCGTTTCGCAGAAACTCCACCCTATGCATGTTTAGCCGCCGCCCATCGGGCGGTGCTTGTCTTGCGCCATGGGTTGGGGCGACGCGCAGCCCGCTGGGCGGCGGCTAAACCATGTGACCCATAGTCACCCCCCCGGCACCGGCGGGGGCGGCGGCACGTCCGGGCTGAACAGCGACGCCGTCGCCGAGGCCTCGCCCGCCTTCGACCAGCCCGACATCCCCGCGGTCCACACCAGCGACTCACGCGTCACCCGGCCCTCGCCCACCATCGCACGCAGCACGTTCTCGTCAAACGGCCCGTGCCGATGCCCCTGCTCCGCCAGGTAAAACGCACGCGGCAGCGGCGGCGGCACCGCCTGCGCTCCGCCCCCCTGCTGTGCCCCGGCCATCTGCCCCGCCATCTGGTTGCCCATCGCAAAACCCATCCCCATCCCCATCATCGAGCCCGCCGCGCCGCCCCCCTGCTTCGCCGCGTCGCCGATCGCCTCCGCCGACTTCAGCTTCATGTACGCATCCATATCCCCGAGCACCCCCATCTTCGAACGCTCATCCAACGCCTTCTCCACCTCCTCGGGCAGCGAGATGTTCTGGATCAGCAGCCCCGCCAGAATCAAGCCATAGCCCGACATCTCCGCCGACATCCGTTCGCCCACCGTCACCGCCAGCTCGTCGTACTTCGACGCCAGCTCGTACAACGGCACCCGGCTCTCGCCCAGCACATCCGCAAAACGCGACACGATCGCGTGCCGCAACTGGTCCGTGATCTGTCCCGTCACAAAGCGCCCGTCCGTCCCCACCACCTCGCGGATCAGCACCGCCGGGTCGCCCGCGCGGAAGCTGTACGTCCCAAACGCCCGGATCCGTACCGGCCCGATCGACGGGTCACGCAAAATCACCGGGTTCGCCGTCCCCCACTTGCGGTCGGTGAACTGCCGCGTGCTCACAAAATACACCTCGGCCTTGAACGGGCTCTCAAACCCGTACTCCCAGCTCATCAGCTTCGTCAGGATCGGCAGGTTCTTCGTCTCAAGCTCGTAACGCCCAGGGCCAAACACGTCGGCGATCTTCCCCTCGTTCACGAACACCGCCGACTGCCCCTCGCGTACCGTGAGTTGCGCGCCGTACTTGATCGCGTGGTCGTGGTCCTCGAAGCGGTACACCAGCGTGTCATTGGTATCGTCGAGCCACTCAATGACTTCAACCAACTCGTTGCGTAGCTTGTCCCAGATCATGCTCGGCCCCTGCGTGAAGATGAAGAATCCGCCCGCACGGTAGGGCAAGTCGCCGGGGGTGTCTATCCCCAACCGCCCGCGATTCACAGCCCGTAGACATCGGGCATGCGGTTTCGCAAGACCGGGACGGCCTCACGGACCCGGCGGGCCTCGTCGGGGTCGATCTCCGCGTAGCCCACCCCGGGCCGGTCGTCCATCTCCAGCAGCACGCGCCCCCACGGGTCGATCACCGCCGAGTGGCCGTAGGCCTCGAACCCCCCGCCGGCGGGCCCGGTGAACGCGCCGCACTGGTTGGGCGCGACGACGTAGGCGGCGTTCTCGATCGCGCGGGCGCGTAGCAGCGTCATCCAGTGTGCCTCGCCGGTCGTCCTGGTGAAGTTCGCGGGGACGGTGATGAGCGTCGCCCCGCGCAGCGCAAGCGCCCGGTAGAGCTCGGGGAAGCGCAGGTCGTAGCAGACGGTGAGCCCGACATGCCCGATCGCTGTGTCGGCACTCACGACTTCGCTGCCGGGCATGAACCGCTTGGACTCACGCTCCGCGACCTCGCTGCCGACGTTGACATCGAACAGGTGTACCTTGCGGTACGTCGCGAGCGTCTTGCCATCGGGGCCCAAGAGCACCGAGGTGTTGTAGACGCGGTCGGGGTCGGGGCTGGGCTCGGTGATGGAGCCGGCCAGGAGCGTGACACCCCGGTCGGCGGCGGTCTGGGCGAGCACCGCGCAGGTCTGCTCGAACGCCGATGCGGTCTCGACATACCGCCGGCCCGCGCCTTTGCCCACGCGCAGGTGGAAGACCTCGGGCAGCGCGATGAACCCCGCGCCGCCGTCGGCCGCCTCATTGACCCGCGACACCGCCGCGTCGAGGTTCGCCTCGGGGTCCCCCTGCGCATCAAGCTGAATCACCGCGATCTTCATCCAAGCATCCTAACGCCGTGCGTCGGCTCGGGTGCGCAGCGTGATACCGGCCCGGGCGACGGCGCGCGGGAATCGGGACCCGCGCGGTATAGTGATCGGACCGGGTTCCGCGTGTTGCGGGCCTTCCCCCTGCCCTGGAGTAGCGCGATGAAACGAATCATGCCCCTGTTTGTGATGCTTGCGATGTTGTTCTCGACCCCCGCTTGGGCGCAGGCCGACTCGCCATTGGTCGGTGCATGGGACGCGGTGTCGCAGGGCGGCAACGACCTGCCCGAGGGCGCGGAGATGTGGGTCGAAAACCGGGCCGACGGCACGGGTACGATGCACTTTGGCACGGAGTCGATGGAGTACACCTGGTCCCACGACCAGGCCGCCGAGACCTGCACGATCACGGCCGACGGCGAAACGATGACGTTCAAGGTCGCCTTTGAAGACGACACCGTCACCTACACCGACCCCGAGAACCCCGACGACACCATGGTCATGCGCCGCCGCCCCGCAGAGTAACCCCGCCGCGACGCATCAAGACCATCACTGCCATCCACAAAGCCCGAGGGTGATCGCCCCGGGCTTTTCTGATGCGCGATGCCACTTCTCATGCGCACTACGCACGCGGCTCGCGCTCTTCACCGCCCACCTCGCCCGGGCCCGGCTCGATGTGCGGCGGCTCGTCGATGACCTCCAGCGGCGGCGCGGCGGCGCCGGGCTCGGTCTTGTGCTCCTTCTCCACCAGCGTCTCGTTGCCCGCCTCGTCCAGCTCGATCGCCATCGGCCCCGTCGCGAGCTGCACCGGCCCCGGCGGGTTGTCCAGCCACGACTGCTTCTCAACGATCGCCCGCGCCGCACGCAGCCCATGCACCATCGACCGCCGATCCGTCGAGTTGCCCGGCACGCCATGTGTCGGCTGATGCTGCGCCCCCGCCTCGGGTTTTTCTTCTTTGAACAGATGCACCGTCTGCGTCGGGAACGCGAACTGCACACCCAGCCGGTCCGCCAGCCGAACGATATCGATGAACATCCGCTCGCGCTCGCGTAGCTCGGTGTTCCAGTCGGGGACTTCAAAGAAGATGTAGAGCAGGATGTCCATGGACGACGCGGACCACTGGTGCATCCAGACCTGGTAGTAGTCCTTGCGGGTGTACGGGTGGGTGCGGACCAGCTCGCGGATGCCTTCGGTAAACGCGATAAGGCGGTCGGGCGGGGTGTCGTACTGCACGCCGAGGTGTGTTTTCCATCGGCGGTACTTGCGTCGGCCGTAGTTATCGACGGTGGCGCGGACGAGTGTGGCGTTGGGCACGGTGATCTGTGAGTTGTAGAACGTACGGATACGGGTGGAGCGGAAGCCGAGCTCTTCGACGGTGCCCTCGGTCTTGCCGTCGATGACGATCCAGTCGCCGACCTCGAAGGGGCGGTCGAGGATGACGGCGACGCTGCCAAAGAAGTTTTCGATGGTGTCCTTGGCCGCGAACGCGAACGCGAGCGAGCCGAGCCCCAGCGACGCGAGCATCGGCCCCAGCGGGATCGTCAACGCCTCGGCCGCGTAAACCACGCCGATCGCAACGACGAAGATCTTCGCCGCCTTCGTCACCAGCGGGATGAGCACATCGTCGAACTTGGTCTCGGTGCGTTTGGCCTGGTTGGCGACGACCTCGCTGATCAGGTCGATCACACGCCAGGCGGCCCAGATCCCCGCGAGGACCAGGAAGATGCCCACCGCCCCGCGCAGCAGCGCGTGTGCGCCCGGCGGCAGCGCCAGCAAAGGCAAGAGCAGCTGCCAGACCACCGCCGAGACAAACAGACCGATCGGACGCACCATCCGACGCAGCGAGTCGCGGTCCGCGGTGCTGCCCCGTCGGCGGATCAGCCCGATCGCGATCGTCCGCACAACAAACCGCAGCGTGTAATCCACCACCACGCCCAGCAGGATCAGCACGAACAGCCCGATCCACTGCCAGTACTCCATCGACAGCATCACATGCTCTTCGCCGCGCAGCGCGTCGGGCACGATCGGCCGAACCACCGAGTCGCTCAGGTGCTCGAGCCCGGCCGGGGGCGCGTCGGTCAGCTCGCCTTCTTCGTCCACCGCCGAGGGCATCGTCCGCACCTGCGCATACATCGCGGGGATCGCCGTGACCGTCTCGGCGGAGAAGCGCCACCGGCCCTGCTCGTCGGGCAGCAGTCGGATGCGTGCGTCGGCGGGGAGCTCGACCTGCCGGAGGATCTCGTCGTGCGTCGCGTCGCCGGTCTTGGGGAACAGGGTGTACCGATAGCGTCCGATGAGCCCGTTGCCGGTGGGCAGGGTCTCGACGTCGATGAACCCGACGACGCGGTTGAGGGTCTGCCAGAGCATCTCGGCGCGGTCGCGTGCGTCGTTGGAGTCGGGCTCGATCTCGGCGCCGGCCAGGTCGAGTGTCTCAAGCACGTCGGGCCAGCGTTCGATTTCGCCGTCGTTGACCGCGTTGATCGCTTCGAGGAACTGCCGGACGGTTTCGCGTGGCGACGACAACGCGGCCGGGGCCTCGCCTTCGACGGGTGGGTTGGTGATGACGGGCCGGCCGGTGTCTTCGCTCGGCTGCGCAACACTCAACGGCGCGGCGAGGCAGGCAAGCAGGACGGCAAACACAAGGCAAACACGGGCGAAACGTGGCATAAGCAAGTCTTCCGGGGGACAACGCGGACGCGGATTGTAAAGCAAACCGGTGGCGCGGAACCCCCAGCTCCGAATCAACCCGAGACGGTGCATCGCCTCAAGCGGGTGTCGCGATGGCCTTGGGTGGGATCAGGTCGGCCTCGGTGATGCCCAGCTCGGCGAGGTGTTGGCGTGCGCCGCACTCGGGGCAGACCACGTGGCCGTCGCGCGCGACTTGGCCGATGAGGATGTACTTGCACGCCAGGCAACGCACACGGTCGATCTCGTAATTGATCGCGCTCGTCAAGCGCTTGCGCAGCACATAGTCGCGCACGCCCATCGTGATCGCGGCGGGGATGCCGAAACCCAGGAACATCACGACGAAGCCGAGCAGGAACTCGTGCCGCTTGCCGAACGCGCCTTCGGGGTCCAGCAGCATGCCGACGGCGTTGACCGCGATGACCGTCAACACCAGCAAGACGACATAGAGGATCGTCAACAAGAAACCGACGCCGAGGTTCGTCCCAACCCGCAGCCGTACACGGCGCATCAACAGAATGCACTGCTCGTCGGTGAGGTCGTCGAGCTCGGCAAAGGCCCGGTAGATCTTGGTGGTTGGAACACGCATCGAACCCGAGCCCCCGCAATCATGAAACGAATGTTGGTGTGCTAGCGTTCAACGACGCGGACATTCTCTCGTCCGTCGTCGGGCACGGGGCGCGGGGCGAGGTCCTCGGGTGTGACGGTCTTGCCGGTCAGGG